>CAZEGV010000041.1:0-24596 GCA_964511645.1 uncultured Cytophagales bacterium | reverse complement strand
TCCCATAAACAAAAATACTAATAATTAGACTTATATTATAATTTAATTGGTATTATACCAGTTTAACTATAAGATAAGTCATTTATCCTGTTTGTTTTTACACTCTCTTCGTTAAAATAATTTACCTTAACCAGTTATGCTAAATCATTTTTCCTCGATATTGCAAAAAACAATTCAATCTAAATTAGACTCATATTATAGTTAAACTGGTATTAAAGAAACTTTCAGCCACAGCATTATCCCAACAATTACCTTTCCTACTCATGCTTTGACTTAAAAGCTAATAAGTGAGTCGTTTTGTTGGATGTATATTGTACACCTCTATTGATAATAGTATAATTTTATTTGTTAAATATAAAGTGATTAAATGAATTTTAACTCATTTAATCACTTTTATTGAGCATTAGATATTACACCCTAGGACTCCTGATATCGAATATAAAAAGAAAAAAATGATTACAAGGGTTTTTGCAACGGTCGTAATCTCTCTTTATTCTTATTATCATTACTCTTTCACAAAACGTTTATTCGAAATTCCCGCTTCAGTTTCTAATTGTAAAATGTAAACTCCTGTACTCAAATCAGAAATGTCAATCATTTTGTTATCTAAATTTACTACAGATATTTCTTTTCCTAACAAATTCATTATTCTAACTTTAATAACTTTTATTTGTGACTTATTATCAACAATAATTACATCCTTAGCAGGATTAGGATATACAGAAATACTGCCGATACTGTTTAATGTTTCCATCCCTGTAATTGCATAACAATTAGATGAATAATTGGCTTTACTGTCTTTTCTCCAATTACTAGGGATATTATTAATTACACTAGCATCTACTTGTATACAAGAAAGAAGAGGTGAAGAATAAGCAAACATTTTAGTAATATTCTTTCCATTTGCAAGATTAACTTGTTTTAAATAGCGACTATAAAAACAAATAAGTTCTTTTAATTTTAGATTTTTAGACACATCTATTTGTGTTAAAAAACTTTGCCCAGCAGATAACTCTTCTAAATTAGGATTTTTACTAAAATCCATACTCTCAATTCCTGTATGAGATATATTTAACTTTTTAAGTAATAGGTTATGACTTAAATCTAAACTTGTAAGGTTAAAATTAAGATCAATTTCAAGATCTACTAAAGCAGTATTATGACTCAAATCAATAGTAGACACCTCTACTTGAGTCAAATCTAAATGAGTTAGAGCTACATTTTGGCTTAAGTCAATTGAAGATAAGTGTAAATTTGCTTGACAATTTAATTTTGTCAAGTTGGTAAAATATTGTATCCCCTCCAAATCTTTAATACGACCAAGAGAAAGATTTAAACTAGTCACATCTAATGCCTCTGTAACAGATATTTCTTTATCACCATTAAGATCAACTCCTTCTAATATTAATTTTTGCTTAAACTTAGCATCAGGTATATTTATATTTTGTTGTGCCACTAAACTACTAGAAATAAATATTAGCACTAGCGAATAAATTTTCATCATTTTCATTGTTTTCATCATTTTCATTACTTTTATACTATATACAATATAATAAAAAAAAGTAACCTCTATCTTGAATTAGCCCCTTAAAAGTTCGGACATATATTATATATCAAAAAGTATAATAAATTTGTAATTATGTCAAAAAGAAGAACGTTTAATACCATCTTAACTATAAGATAAGTCATTTATCCTGTTTGTTTTTACACTCTCTTCGTTAAAATAATTTACCTTAACCAGTTATGCTAAATCATTTTTCCTCGATTTTGCAAAAAACAATTCAATCTAAATTAGACTCATATTATAGTTAAACTGGTATAACAAAGAAACCAAGCAGTCAATATTAGAGGAGGCTAAAACAAATGGGGTTAATGTAATCTTATTAAAATATGGTATTTACCCTGTCACCTATTATTCATAGAAAAATAAGTTCGCCCAAATGGGGGAAGTAGAGTTCCGTCATGGTATAAGACAAAGAATTACAATCATTTCGTTGGTTGATGAATTGAACTTCTATATATTGTAGACTATGAATAATAAAAATGTTTTTTGTTTGGTGATAGTTGTTTTTGTCTTAAGCATAAAGACGAATGCCCAAAATTATAAGTCATACTATGATAATTTGGCTAAGCAGGTTTATATACTCGGAGATACATTAGAAGGGGGGATTTTTGACGGGAAGTTATTGATGTATGATAAATCGGAAAAATTAAGTAGTTTACAGTACTATAAACAAGGGGAGAGATTGGGTGAATCGAAATACTTTTATTCGACAGGGAAAATAAAATACACAGAATGGTATGATGAAAAAGGGCTTAAAAAAGTAAGTAAATGGTGCTTTGAAGATGGAGAATGCCAAAAATGCACAAAACTAAAAAAAGGTTCAGGAGAACGATGGTACTATAATTCATCTAAAAAAATCATTAGAGTAGAAGAATATGTAGACGGGAAAAAAGAAGGGGTAGCTAAATCCTACTATCGAAATGGAATATTGAGAATGGAAATCCCGTATTCGGCAGGCAAGATAGAAGGAACGGTAAAAGAATACGCCAAGAGTGGATATCTCTTAGGGCTTACAATATACAAGGATAACCTTGAGCAGGGAGATTATGTAGAGTTAACTTCTACTGGTGACACTGTAACTTGGGGGTATTTTGACCAAGGAGAAAAAGACAGTGTCTGGATAGAGTTTTATGATAATGGTAATGTGTGCCAAATAGGAGAATATGAGTACAATCAAAAGCATAGGTTATGGGATGAGTACTATGAGTCAGGGAATTTAAAAAAGCGATATTTTTATACTTACGGAGAGCTATCTGGAGATTATAAACAATTATATGACAATGGCGGAATAGAAATAATTGGACAATATGACTCAGGTGATCGCATAGGAAAATGGTCTTTCTTTTATGAAAATGGTAAATCATACGCTCTTGGGAATTATAAAAATGATAAAGAAGAAGGTATTTGGATGGTTTCTTATCCTAATGGTATGCTGAAATATACAGGGAAATACTCGGAAGGATTAGAACAAGGTGAGTGGTACAATTACGATTCTTTGGGAAATTTGACACGAGTAGAAAACTATAAAGATGGTTTACTAGATGGCGACTATTTTTCTTATTATGCTGACTCTACACTAAAAGAATTGAGCCATTACACAAAAGGAAAGTTAGTAGATATAAAAGGAGTATGGGATAAATTTGGTAAGCCATTAAGCTTTGGTACTTTTAAATCTGGAAATGGCATTGTGATCTCGTATGATGAAAATGGGCAGGTTTTATCAAAAGGGAACTATAAAGAGGGTTTGCAGGACGCTGAGTGGATTTATTACGGAGTGGATAAGGTGGTTTTGTCCAAGGGGTCTTTTAAGAAAGGGAAAAGAGAGGGGAAGTGGATTTACTATAACGAGCAAGGGATAAAAGTAGCGGAAGGTTATTACCAATTAGATACAAAATCAAAAGAGTGGTTTTATTATGATGATGTGGGTAATTTAACAGAGCAAGAACGCTATTGATATGATTTCCTTTGATGTGAAAAAAGCCCCACTAAGGGGTAGTAATCTTATAGAGGCCAGTGCAGGTACTGGCAAAACTTTTTCGATTGCCATACTAATGCTTAGGTTGATTTTAGAAAAAGGTTTAAGTCCCAAGCAAATTGTATTGGTAACATTTACAAAATCAGCGGTTGCAGAACTGGACACTAGAGTTGGTGTTTTGATTCGTAAGATATATCAGTTTTTGAGTCACGGTGTAGCTTTGGATGATGATTTATTAGAAGAGATTTTAGCGGAAGCGATAAAAAAAACAAGTAAAGAAGAGGTACAAAGAAGAATTAAAACAGCCGTTTTTACTATTGATGAAGCTATGATTTGTACGATTCATAGCTTTTGTCAGCAGATATTAGCAGAGTTTTCATTTGAAACAGGGCAAAATTTTGGGCTTAAGCTAGCTATTAGTGATGATGAGTATGTACAAAAGGTTGTCAGTGATTATTGGCGGAGAAGTGTAACCTCTTTACCGATAGATGTGTTAGAGTCATTATTGGCTTTAAAAGTAGAAGGTAAAGGTTTATTTAGTACAGAGCTACTACAAAAAATATTAAAAGAGGAATTAGGAGGAAAATCTTATTCGTCAGAAAGTTATGAGTCAGTAGCAAGTTGGGAGAAGGACAAGAAAAAATTAATAGACGATGAGCTGAATTATGAAGAAGCTTTTAAAACTGTCTTTTTTCGAAATAAAGAAAAATATCAAAAAGGATGGTACAATTTAGGAAAACTACTAAATGATGCTAATGCTTTTTGTGAAGAGTATGTGAAAGTTTTAAAAGCCAAAGATGCTAAGTATTTAAAAAAAGACGAATCACTATACGAAATTGCTTTACAGATAATAGAGGTTCAGACCCAGCTAAAATTAGCAGATAAAAAATTACTCGCAACTATCGTCAAGCAAATGCTTAAAGATGGGGCAGTAACGAAAGTACAAGAATTAAAAGAAGCTCAGTCTGTACTTACGTTTAATGATTTGATTAGTGATATGTGGCGTGCCTCTATCGAGAAAAAAGAAGAGCTAAGAGACTTGCTTCAACCAAAATTTTGGGCTTTGTTTGTTGATGAGTTTCAAGACACAAACAAAGCACAGTATGAGGTTTTTGATAACTTATTTGCCCATAGCCAAACAACTATATTTTATATTGGAGACCCTAAACAGTCTATTTATTCCTTTCAGAAAGCAGATGTAAATACATACAAAAGAGCGAGAAGAAAAGTAGATAGGTGTTATTCAATGACTGTCAACTATCGTTCAACTCCGAGCTTACTTCAGTCATTAAATCAGTTTTTTATTCCTAAACCTTCTTTTAATACTTTTTTGGATAAAGAAATTGAATACGTCCCTGTTGGGGCAGGTAGAAAAGATTTAGGAAGCCTGTCTGTTGCGGATAAAGTAGTTTTGCCAATTACCTGTACAGTGTATACAAACAAAGATGATAGGGCAAGTAAAATTGTCCGTCAGATTTATGATTTGCTCCAAATGGGAATCTTGGATGGAAGAAAAGTAAAACCTTCTGATATTGGGATTCTTATACGAGGAAAATCACATATAGATGAGATAAAAAAAGAATTAAATCTTTATGACATTCCTACCACGATGGTAAATGATACGAAGGTATTAACAACTGACCAAGCGGAATATGTATTGTATTTATTGATGGCGATTTTAGAACCTAGTTCATCCTCTATAAATAGAGCCTTGCTTTCTGCTTATCATGGGGTTCAATTGCAGGATATGTTGAGTCTTGACGAAGGAGAAGTAATGGAGATATTTAGCCAAGCTCAGTTTGATTTTGACAGTCAAGGAGTGTTTGTGTCGCTAAATAATTTGTTTAATAAGCTAGGCTTAATCCCTCACCTGCTAACCAAAGGTATTACAGGGAAAAGAATTTTAGTAAATATCTTACACATAGTAGAGTTGATACATCAGTTAGAGAAGAATAAAAACTTATCTCTGCTGGATTTAGTAGCTTGGTTACAACGTGCTTCAGAGCAGAGTTATGTAATGGGAGACGAATATTTACAGCGGGTAGAAGGAGACGAAAATGCTGTACAGATTGTTACTATTCATAAAAGTAAAGGCTTGGCGTATAATATTGTGTTTTTTGTTGACTTTGAATCCTCAAAAAAAGAAAGAACAATCGAAAGTTTTTTTAATCCTGACGAACAGCAATACTACTGTTCTACTCAATTGAGCGAAAAGCAAGAGTTATGGAGGAAAGAAGGAGAAAGCCAGGAAGACAGAAGATTGTTATATGTAGCACTCACTAGAGCCGTTTACAAATGTTATATAACATACAAAGCACAAAGAAATAATCAAACAGAATTGAGTTTGATTCAAAACTTTGTGTTGCCAAGAGTAGGTGATGAGACGATTGATTGGGTAGAAGAATTGGAAGAACCAGAAGCTAAGTATTTAACTCAATCAGCAAGTGAAACCCCTGTCATCTATAAAGACGTTACTTGGTTACCTGATTATAAAAGATGGAAAACACTTAGTTTTTCTGCATTAAACGAAGCCCATGGATTTTCTCCCATACTCCAAGAGGTAGAAGGTTATAACACTTATGATGAGTTCGTTTTAAAAAAAATGCCTAGAGGAGCAGTTTTGGGAAATTTTTTACATCAAATATTTGAGCAAATAGATTTCTCATCATCACAATATTGGGAGCAAACAGTAGATCGTATCAGTCCTTTCTACGAAAGCATATATCTCGAAGAAGACAAAGAAAATTATCTTTTGTTTATACATCAGGTATTGGAAGCTACAATGCCTTTTGGCGGAAGCCTAAAAGAGATTAAGTATTATAAAAAAATAAATGAACTGAAATTTTATTACCCTATTAATGATTTTAAACTAAAAGCACTCAAATCAACCTTCCCTTTATTGCAACTAGATGGCACTAGAGAATATGATGGGGTAATACAAGGGTTTATAGACCTGTTTTTTGAACATCAAGGCAAGTATTATGCACTAGATTGGAAATCAAATTACCTAGGTAATCATGTTGAAGCATATCATCAATCCAACTTATCCGAAGCGATGACGGAAAACGGTTATGACTTGCAAGCACTTATCTACGCTTACGCAAGTTGTTTGTATCTCAAGCAGCGCATTCCAGGGTTTGATATAGACAAAGATTTTGGTGGTACAATCTATTTATTTATGAGGGGAATGCGTTCTGGAGAGTTTACAGGCATACATTATATCAAGTTTTCTAACAAAGACTTTAATAAAATAGATAAAGTTATGAATCAAAAATAATAATAATTGGAGCATCCCTTTCACTGCGTTCACGGGGCTATTTCGCCCCTACGGTCGGGCTATTCGTTCCCAATCTTTCCGATGAAAAATCGGAAAGGATTTCCACTGCTATCCCTATGCCGTAAAAAAATAATAATCCATTAAGTATTATTAAATAACTTTTGAAATTAAACTTTATTTTTTCTTCTTTTTGCCTAGTAAAGCCTCATCAATAGTCATTTTACGCTCACCATGATAGCCGATATCCATACCTTCTAGCTCTAAGCTGTGGTTGATTCTACCTCCCTTGGTTACTAATGCTGATAATTTGAACACAATAAAAGTCATTGTAGCAGAGTACAGAACCGTAATCCCCACCGACTTGAGCTGAAGAAGCACCTGTGTCCAGTTACCTTCTATCGCACCAGAAGTACCACCAAAGCTTTTTACTGCAAAAATACCCGTAAGTATTGCACCAGCTATACCTACTAATCCGTGCATACCAAAAGCATCTAAAGTGTCATCGTGCCCAAAGAATTTTTTGAGCCTTACTACACCCCAATACCCCACAAGAGCAGATACAAGCCCAATAGCCATAGCACCTGATACATCTACATAACCTGCGGCAGGAGTAATGCCTACTAATCCAGATACAGCACCAGAAGCTATACCGATTAAAGTTGGTTTCTTAACGATAAACCACTCAATTAATAGCCACATCAGTCCACCTATGCAAGCAGCAATATTAGTCACTAGGATAGCACTTGCCGCAGTCCCGTTAGCAGCCTCAGCAGACCCCCCATTAAATCCATGCCAACCAAACCATAACAATGCAGAACCTAAAATCATCAACTTGATAGATGATGGTTTTCTTTCTTCTTCAAGATTAATACGCCTTCCTAATATTAAAGAGACAACCAGTCCAGCTACACCAGCACTAATATGAATAACTGTGCCACCAGCAAAATCTAAATCGCCATGTAAAAAACCATTTTCAGTTCCCCATACCCAGTGGCAGATAGGTGCATATACGATAATCACCCACCAAAAAGAAAATATAATCCAAGTAGAAAACCTTACTCGCTCAATGATAGAACCTGAAACTATGGCTACTGCAATAGCTGCAAAAGTGCCTTGAAACATAACGTGTAATAGTTTTGGGAAAGAGCCGTGCAAGTCACTAGGTAGTATTCCTTTTAGGAACATTAAATCAAAACCTCCTATAAAAGAATTACTAGCATCGCCAAAAGCAATACTATAACCTAAGAAAACCCAAGCTAATACCCCTGTAAGGAAGGCGGTATAGCTCATCCCAACGGTGTTAAGTACCGACTTGTTTTGCGTAAGCCCACCATAAAACAGTGCCAACCCTGCTGGGGTCATCATCATCACTAATGCGGTAGACATTAGCATCCAAGCGGTATCTCCGCTATCTAGTGTTGGAGTAATCTCTTGTCCAAAAGCAATGCTAGTAATTATTAGTAATACACTGACCCCAAGTATTTTAGATGACATTTGTTATGTTTTTTGTAAATGAAAGCCCAAAAGTAAGTATTTATTTTTTTTTAACGGAGAGTTTTTAGATAAACATGAAATGATTGTCTTTGATAGATTGTGTTTTTTTGATTTTTATACCGCTTTAACGATGATAGGAGGTGGGTGTAGTTAAAATATTATTAATCAAACACTCAAAACTTATTGTTCTGCTCAAAAAATCATAAAATACTGCTTAGGTGTTTTTATTGTGAGCAGTATTTCTATGAATAATGAGCAATATTTTGTGCTAATTGTGTCTTTTAATCTCGGAAACCCAATCACGATTAACAAGTGATTGGGTTAAATCACGTAAGCGAGGCATGAGAGTAACAGGACGAATAACGATTGTTCCGAAGAAAGTAGGGATAAACTCCGACAGTACGATTTTTTAGCAAAGGAGATGCATGCCCAAATCTTTTTTTGTATTGAATTGATTGAAGTGGAGCAATTCTCTCCTTTTTCTCAGTATTTCACTTCACTTGTTAACAACTTCTGTTATTCACATAAAAACTTTGTTTAGATCTATTTTTAATGGGTTTTTTTCATTTTTTCATTTGATTATTAACATCGTTTGTGGATAACTTGAGCCTGTTTAGTGGTGTAAAATGGAGTAAAGTGGTTGAAAGTGGAGTAAAAAATAACTTGATTTGTATATAATCATTAAGAATAAAAATCTGTATGTCTTTCTTTTCAGGAGAATATGAGTGTAAAATAGATGCTAAGGGGCGGATAGTCTTACCTGCAAAGGTAAAGGTAAAGTTGCCTGATATTAGTACTACTGAGCTCGTAGTTAAGCGTGGGTTTGAACCTTGCTTAGTGGTTTATCCTATGATAGAGTGGAAGAAGGTTTTTAATAAGGTGAGCGGGCTCAATGAGTTTAGCAAAGAGTACCGTACATTTCAGCGTAATTTTTTGAGAGGAGCACAAGAGGTGGACATGGATGCAAATGGTAGGGTGTTGATACCTAAATCAATGACTGGTTTTGCAAGTATAGAGAAGAAAGTGATAGTAGTAGGAGTTGGTAATCGTTTTGAGATTTGGAACCCAGAGAAGTATGAAGAGTACCTGATTGCGGACGAAAATGAATTTGCTGATTTAGCAGAAAAATACTTAGGAGATACAGAATGATGGAACAAGCATATCACATACCAGTCTTACTAAAAGAGTCGATTGATGCACTAGAAGTAAGTGACGGTATCTATGTAGATGTGACTTTTGGTGGTGGCGGATATTCTAAAGAGCTATTAAAAAGAGTGGGAAACGGAAAATTGTATAGCTTTGATCAAGATAGCGATGCGGAAGAAAATGCTATTTTGATAGAGTCTGATAAATTTCAATTTATAAAAGGTAATTTTCGTTTCATTAAAAAATTTTTGAGACTTTATGGAATTACTAATGTAGACGGGATTGTAGGAGATTTTGGTGTTTCTTCTCATCAATTTGATGAGGCGGATAGAGGTTTTTCTTTTCGCTTGGGAGGAGAATTGGACATGAGGATGGATGGAGATGCTGACAGAAGTGCTTATGATGTATTGGAAAAGTACACTGCAAGAGATTTACATCGAATTTTTGGAGAATACGGGGAAGTACGGAATGCAAAGACTTTAGCAGATAAGGTCATTCAATTGAGAGGAAATGGTGAGCTTGATTCTATTAATTCATTTATAGAGGGAATTAGAAAGTTGATGCCGAGAGGAAAAGAGAACAAATACCTAGCTCAAGTTTTTCAGGCTTTACGGATAGAAGTAAATGATGAAATGGGAGCTTTGAGAGAGTTTTTATTGCAAACTCCTTTATTGCTAAACGAAGGTGGGAGACTTGTTTTAGTTTCTTATCACTCATTAGAAGACAGGATGGTGAAGCGTTTTATGTCTAAAGGTTCTTTGACAAGTACTCAGGTTGAAAGGGATATTTATGGAAATGAAAAAAAACCATTTGATGTAGTAACGAGAAAAGCGATACAACCATCTCAAGACGAAATCAATACAAACTCTAGGGCGAGAAGTGCGAGGCTTAGGGTAGCAAAACGAAATAACCAAGAGTGGGAGAAAATATAATCATACCGCCAAAAAAAGAAACTAAAAGTGCGACAGATAAGTCGGGTACTAAGAAGAAGCCTAGCGTTTTTACTAGGGTCGAGAATTTCTTAAAACTTGATAGGATCTTTTCTGACGGTGTGCCAGTACAGTATTTTAAGTACGTAGCGTTTGTGATGTTGTTGGCGTTAGGTTATATCTGGCTGACGCACAAAAGTGATAGGTTGGTACGAGATTATGAGCGTGTAAAGTTAGAAGTGAAAGACATTAAAACAGAATATACAGCACTTAAAAAGAGCTATATGTTTGAAAGCAAACAGACAGAAGTAGCTAAAAAAGTAAAAGAAATGGGCTTAGAGCCTAGTGATAAGCCACCGTATAAAATTATAGTGCGTGAAGATTAAAGGTTATATATTGACTAATGTGAGAATAGTGTTTTTAGGAACACTATTGCTTGGTTTTGTTATTATAGCTAAGGTTTTGTTTTTGCAATACGGAAAGGGTAAGAAGTGGAAGCAGGAGGCCGAACAGACAAATGTGAGTCTTAGACCAATTAAATCTACTAGAGGAAATATTTATTCGGACAACGGGGGCTTGTTGGCAACTTCATTGCCCTCTTATCGTTTGGCTTTTGACCCTATGGTGTCGCAAATGACAAGAGGTAGACGAGAGAATTTGAAAGAAAAAATTGACTCTTTAGACTTATTATTGTGTGGGTATTTTAAAGATAGACCTATTGGAGGTTATAAAAAACATATCTTATCAGCAATTAAGAGTAAGAAGAAATTTTTAAGAATAAATAGGTCTTGGGTCAATTACCATGATAAAAAAATAATGGAAACGTGGCCTATCTTTAGAAAGGGACAAATGAGAGGTGGAATTATTTTTGAGAAAGAAGAAAAGCGTTTTAAACCTTTCTCACCTTTGGCTTTGCGTACTGTGGGGAAATATAATAGTGAGTTAGAAAAAGGGATTTCTGGGGTAGAGTTTAGTTTTGACTCTTTGTTGGCAGGAGTAGATGGTTCAGCTTTATTTGTAAAAATAGGTAGAGGTAGATGGAAACCGTTACATGATGAAAACGAAAAAAATCCTCGAAATGGATATGATGTAGTGACCACTATTGATGTAAATTTGCAAGATGTAGCAGAAAATACATTAATGGATGCTCTTGTGAAACACGATGCTCAAAATGGTTCAGTGATTTTGATGGAGGTAAAAACGGGTAAGATAAAGGCTTTGGCTAATTTGGGTAGAAAAGGAGAGACATCTACTTATATAGAAGATTATAATTATGCTGTGGCAAAAAAAGCAGAACCAGGTTCTACTTTTAAATTAGCATCAATGATGGCTGTTTTTGAAAAAAATCCAAATTTAAAATTAACAGATAGCATAGATTGTGAGCATGGTAAAAAGAAATTTTTTGATAGGTTCATGTATGATTCTCATCCTTTAGATAAGATTTCTATACAAGATGTATTTGCTCAGTCATCTAATATTGGTGTAGCCAAGTTAGCGATGAATCATTTTTATACCTCTAAAAAAGAACAAGAAGAGTTTTCTGATTATTTTAGTCAATTTGGTTTACGTCAAAATTTAGAGTTTCAGTTAAAAGGTTCAGTTAAATCAAATATAAAAAGTCCTGATAGTGAGTCTTGGAGCGGAGTTTCTATCCCGTGGATGGCTCATGGTTATGAATTAGAAATGTCACCATTACAGGTCTTGGCATTTTATAATACAGTGGCTAATGATGGTAAGTTTGTTCAGCCTATTTTGGTAGACGAAGTAAGAGATGCTAACGAGAGTGTGGTTACTTACAAAGCTAAAGTGTTCAGAAAAAAAATATGCTCGGATGCGACAATTAAAAAAGTGAAAACAATGCTTAATGCAGTAGTAGAATACGGAACGGCAAGTAATATCCGTACAGACCGTTACAAAATAGCAGGAAAAACAGGTACTGCCAAAAAGATAATGAATGGTAAGTATGTGAGTAGGTACTACGTCTCGTTTGTTGGTTATTTTCCTGCGGACAATCCTAAATACTCTTGTATTGTAACGATAGATGATCCTCGTCAAGGAGGTTATTACGGGAATTCGGTAGCTGCACCAGTATTCCGTAAGATAGCTGATAATATTTATAATTCTGATTTGGGGTTACACGAAGTTTTGACTAGTAAGTTTGATTCAGAGAAAGGTATTTTTCCAGTCGTACAAGCAGGCTATCAGCCAGATTTAGATTTAGTTTGCCATTATTTAAACCTTAATATGTGGGATACTGAGCAACTGGAGTGGGTAAGAGCAAAGAGAGACGATGAGCTTAAGGCAATTAAATGGAAAGATTTAAAAGTAAGTTCAGGATTGATTCCAGATGTAAAAGGGATGGTTTTACGTGACGCTTTACCACTGTTAGAAAACTTAGGGTTAAGAGTGATTGTGAAAGGAAGAGGACGGATTGTAGGACAGTCTTTATTGCCTCAAACTAAATTAATTGTAGGAAGTAGAATAGAACTAAAATTATCCGAATGAAGTCATTACAAGACATACTGAAAGGAGTTGATGTACTTCAAATAATTGGTAAACAAGATTTATTAATACAAGATATTTGTTTTGACTCAAGAAAAGTGGTCGCTCAATCGGTATTTGTAGCGATAAAAGGATTTGCAGTTGATGGGCATGATTTTTTGGCTAAAGTAATAGAACAGAATTGTAAGCTTGTGGTAGTGTCCGAATTGCCATCGGCAATTATTAATGACATTACTTATGTTCAAGTAGCTGATACCAGTGTGGTATTAGGACAAATGGCTGCTAATTTTTATAACCATCCTAGTAAGAGTATGAACGTAATAGGAGTGACCGGTACAAATGGGAAAACTACCGTCGCTACTTTATTATATAAGTTATTTAGAGAGTTAGGTTATAATGTAGGACTTATTTCGACGGTAGAAAATGTTATTAATGATGAAGTGATTCCATCTACACATACTACACCTGATGCAGTTTCTATTCAGACTTTGATGCGTAAAATGAAAGATGGGTCTTGTACGCATTGTTTTATGGAAGTAAGTTCTCATGCTATACATCAGCATCGCATCGAAGGAATCTCTTTTAGTGGAGGTCTGTTTACTAATATCTCACACGATCATTTGGATTATCACAATACTTTTGATGAGTATATTGCTGTAAAAAAAGCATTCTTTGACAGCTTAGGAAAAGACACCTTTTCTCTTGTCAATATAGACGACAAGCGTGGGAGGGTGATGCAACAAAATACAAAATCTGCTAAACATACTTATGCACTTAAGATGATGGCAGATTTTAAAGGTAGGATTTATTCTAATACGCTTGAAGGATTAGAATTGGATATAAACGGTTTGTCTGTTTGGTTCAGGTTGATAGGAGAGTTTAATGCTTACAATTTATTGTTAGCTTACGGAACAGCTACTTTATTAGGAGAAGATAATGGAGAAGTATTGTCTGTCTTGTCTATGTTACCACCTGCCAATGGTCGATTTGAGCAATACCAAGGACCTAATGGCATGATTGGGATTATAGATTATGCTCATACACCAGACGCTTTAGAAAATGTATTAAAAACAATATCAGAGTTAAACTCAGGTGGAGGAAATATGATAACTATTGTAGGTTGTGGTGGTAATAGGGACAAAACAAAAAGACCTAAGATGGGATCTATTGCTGCTAAGTATAGTGATAAAGTAATTTTTACATCAGATAATCCTCGTGATGAAGACCCAAGTGTAATCATTAAAGAGATGAGTGATGGAGTAGCAATTTCTCAGAAGAAAAAAACTTTATCAATCTTGGATAGAAGAGAAGCAATAAAAACTGCTGTGATGATGGCGAATAAAGGTGATGTAATTTTATTAGCAGGTAAAGGTCATGAAACATATCAAGAGATTAAGGGTGTAAAACATCCTTTTGACGATAAAAAAGAATTAAAAGGAGTATTTAAAATGTTCGAATAATTATGTTGTATTATTTATTTAAGTGGTTGGATGAAATGGATGTGCCGGGTGCGGGTCTTTTTCAATATATTTCTTTTCGATCAGGTTTAACAATTGTATTTTCTTTGCTTATAGCAATGATTTTTGGTAATAAGTTCATCAAATACCTACAACGCAAGCAGGTTGGTGAGTCTGTGAGAGACTTAGGTTTAGAAGGTCAGCTAGAGAAAGCAGGTACACCAACTATGGGTGGGATTATCATTATCGTTTGTATTTTAGTCCCAGTTATTTTATTTACCAGAATCAATAGTGTTTATGTCATTCTGTTGATTGTTTCTACTATTTGGATGGGTGCTGTTGGTTTTTTGGATGATTATATAAAAGTCTTCAAAAAGGATAAAGAAGGTTTACAAGGGAAATTTAAAATTGTTGGACAAGTAGGGTTGGGTTTAATTGTGGGTTTAACATTGTTTTATAATCAACATGTAGTAGTAAGGAATTATGATGTTGATTCGGACAATATTGAGCAAGTTGTTGGTATAGATGGCATTACTAGGTATGAAGATGTGAAGTCTATGGGGACGACAGTTCCTTTTATTAAGGACAATGAGTTTTCTTATGAAGCGGTAGCAGACTTTGTGGGCTTGAAAGATTTCACAGTAGTACTTTATGTTTTGATATCAATCCTTGTTGTAACAGCAGTTTCTAACGGGGCAAATATAACAGATGGGATAGACGGACTCTCTGCGGGGACTTCTGCAATAATAGGGTTTACACTGATGGTGTTTGCTTATGTAAGTGGTAACTCTATTTTTGCTGATTATTTAAACATTATGTACATCCCCAACTCAGAAGAAATTGTAGTGTTCGGGGCTGCATTTGTAGGAGCTTGCGTAGGTTTTTTATGGTTCAATTCATACCCTGCTAAAATTTTTATGGGTGACACAGGAAGCTTGTGTATCGGTGGTATTATTGCCGTTATGGCTCTTTCGCTAAGAAAAGAATTATTGATTCCTGTGATTTGTGGAATATTTTTAGTGGAAGTAGCCTCTGTGCTTTTACAAGTTTCATATTTTAAATATTCTAAAAAAAAATATGGAGAAGGGATTAGAATTTTCAAAATGGCACCCTTACACCATCATTATCAAAAACTAGGAATGCACGAATCAAAAATAGTAACAAGGTTCTGGATTGTAGGAATAATGTTAGCGATTGTATCATTAGCGACTTTAAAACTAAGATAACATATGGGCAAGAAAATAGTCATATTAGGAGCAGGAGAAAGTGGAGTAGGGGCAGCCCTTTTAGCGAAAGCGAAAAGAATGGATGTGTTTGTGTCAGATTTTGGAAAGATAGATACGAAATTTAGAAAAGAGCTAATTGTTAACGCAATTCCTTTTGAAGAAGAAAAGCATACAGAGTCGATTATATTGGCAGCAGATGAGATCGTGAAAAGTCCAGGGATTCCTGAATCATCTCCAATTATTCAGCAAGCAAGAGCAAAAAGAATTTCAATTATCTCAGAAATAGAGTTTGCAGCACGCTATACAGATGCAAAATTTGTGTGCATTACAGGAAGTAATGGTAAGACGACTACAACTTTATTGACTCATCATTTGATTGAAGCTGCAGGGTTTAATGTAGGGCTTGCGGGTAATATTGGAGCTAGTTTGGCTCGTCAAGTAATTGATGGAGATTTTGATTATATCATTGTTGAGCTCAGTAGTTTTCAGCTTGATGGTATGTATGAATTCAGAGCTCATATAGCTGTATTGTTGAATATTACTCCAGATCATTTGGATCGCTACGATTATGATTTTCAAAAATATACAGATTCTAAGTTTAGAATTACTCAAAATCAAACTTTTGATAATTACTTAATTTCTTTTGTAGATGATGAAGTAGTTAGAAAAGAGCTAGAGAAAAGAAACACCAAAGGGTTTAACCTAGCTGTTTCGCTTAAAGATAGGATGTTGAACGGGGCTTATGTTTCGGACAATCGTTTAATGTTTAATATCCGTAACCATATCACTAAATTATTTAACATAAACATAGCGGACTTACCACTTGCTGGTAAGCATAATCAGATTAATATCATGGCAGCAGTAATGTCTGCTTTGGCAGCAGGTGTGCCAGAAAGTGTAATTAAAAAATCTTTAAAATCTTTTAGAAATGTTTCGCACAGGCTAGAAGAAGTTGGGAGTGTTTATGGCATTAAGTATGTAAATGACTCTAAAGCAACTAATGTAGATGCAGTAAAATATGCTTTGGACAGCTTTGATAGACCAATTATTTGGGTAGCAGGAGGAGTCGACAAGGGCAATGATTATAAACAAATTGAAGAACTTGTTTACGAAAAAGTAAAAGCGATTATTTGTATCGGAAAACAGGATGATGAAATTATAGAACACTTTAGTGAAGAAGTCCCGATGATTTTGGAAGTAGAAGACATGAGTCAGGTAGTGTCTTTGGCACAAGAGTTAGGCATGGAAGGCGATGTAGTTTTACTTTCTCCAGCTTGTGCTAGTTTTGACAGATTCAATAATTACGAAGATAGAGGTAACCAATTTAAAAAAGAAGTAGAAAATATGATGAACGGAGTGTCTGGATGTAATTTTCTTTCATTATGAATATAGTAGAAAAAATAAAGGAACGATTAAGAGGTGACTACGTTATTTGGACGATAGTCTTTGCTTTGTCCTGTTTGAGCATATTGGTGGTGTACAGTGCTGTAAGTGCTAGAGCTTTCCGGCAAACTGGAGGTAATACAGAGTATTATTTATTTAGACATGTATTCTTCTTGGTTATTTCTTTACTAGCAATGTGGATGACTCATTTGGTAGATTATAAATACTTTTCTAAGCTCTCTCATTTATTGTTGTGGGTATCTGCGGCACTACTTATTTTTACTGTTTTCTTTGGTGAAACAACCAATCAGGCCACTAGAAGACTAGTCGTTCCTTTTATAGGGATTACATTTCAGCCATCCGACTTAGCCAAACTAGCTTTGATTTCGGGTCTTGCTAGAATGCTTTCAAAACGCCAAAAAAACATAGAAGATTTTAAAGAAGCGGTATTGCCAATGTTACTTTGGTGTGGTGTAATTTGTGGTTTGATAGCTTTATCTGATTTCTCTACTGCAGGCTTATTGTTTTTAGGTTGTATGGTAGTGATGTTTATGGGGAGGGTTTCTCTTAAGCATATCCTCAGTTTGGTTGGATTTATTATTATAGCTTTGGCTTTGGCTTTGTCTTACGGTACTCGTAAGGAAACGGCTCAAAGAAGAATCCATGATTGGTGGGCAGTAATGACTGATGATGTCGGAGCTACAGAAGTACCTTATCAAGTAGAGCATGCTAATATGGCAATAGCTACTGGAGGGATATTCGGGAAAGGGTATGGCAATAGTCAAGAACGATATTTTTTACCAGAAGCTTACGCAGATTATATTTATGCTATTATTATTGAAGAAGGAGGTTTGCTTATTGGTACACTCGTTTTGTTACTTTATCTAGGACTTTTTTATAGAGGTATGAGAGTCATGGCGAGAAGTAAAGATCCTTACGGCGGACTTTTGGCAGCAGGTTTAAGCTTTATGTTGGTTATTCAGGCATTGGTACACATGGCAGTAGTAGTAGGGGTTGGACCTGTAACGGGGCTTCCGCTTCCGTTTTTGAGCATGGGAGGGACATCTCTTTTGTTTTCAGGAGTTTCTATTGGTGTTGTATTGTCGGTGAGCAGAGTGAATTACGAAAAAGAACAATCATTAAATGTAGACAACCTTAGTAGTGAAGAATAAATATAGGTTTATAATAAGTGGTGGAGGCACAGGTGGACATATCTACCCTGCAATAGCTGTAGCAGAAGAACTGAAAAATCAGTTTCCGAATGCAGACTTTTTATTTGTAGGAGCAGAAGGAAGGATGGAAATGGAGAAAGTGCCACAGGCAAACTATAATATCGTAGGATTGCCAGTAGCGGGAATACAACGAAGATTTACATTAAAGAATTTGTTGTTCCCTTTTAAGCTTATCAGGAGCTTAAATAGAGCAAAGAAAATAATAAAAGGTTTTCAGCCCACTGTGGTGATAGGGTTTGGAGGTTATGCCAGCGGTCCCGTATTGAGAGTGGCCCAGTATTATAATGTACCAACGGTTATACAAGAGCAAAATTCTTACGCAGGACTGACTAATAAATGGTTAGCAAAAAAAGCTAAAAAGATATGTGTGGCTTATGAAGGAATGCAAAAATACTTTCCTGAAGACAAGATTGTTTTGACGGGAAACCCTGTCAGAAAAGATATTTTAGACATTAAAGAGAAAAAAGACAAAGCTTGCGAATACTTTGCCTTAGACAAAAACAAGTATACACTATTGGTGATTGGGGGTAGTTTGGGTGCAAGAACGATTAACGAGAGTGTTTTGAAAGGATTAAAACAATTGCAAGAATCAGGT
The DNA here is from genome assembly GCA_964511645.1 of uncultured Cytophagales bacterium. Lineage (GTDB taxonomy): Bacteria > Bacteroidota > Bacteroidia > Cytophagales > JAAEPT01 > CAZEGV01. Next base: position 5,816 of record CAZEGV010000041.1, on the reverse strand, counting down.
GTTCAATTACTTTGGCAAACAGGGAAGTTTTATTATAAAAATATAATAGGAGAAACCGCTGAGTTTGTTGAGGACAGCACAAAAATTCATCAATTTATTTATGAGATGGATTTAGCTTACGCTGCTGCCGATATGGTGGTGAGTAGAGCTGGAGCTTTGTCAATATCTGAATTGTGTTTGGTTAACAAGCCAACGATATTAGTCCCTTCTCCTAATGTTTCGGAAGATCACCAAACTAGTAATGCAATGGCATTGGTGGATAAAAAAGCCGCTATCTTAGTAAAGGACGCAGAAGCCAAAGACGAATTAGTAAAAATGGTCTTGACATTAATGAATGATAAATCATTACAAAATGAATTATCCAAAAATATAACGAGTATGGAGAAGCCAGAGGCGGTAAAAAATATTGTAGAAGAAATTAAAAAAGAACTGAATTAAGTGAATCTATCCAAATACGATAACGTTTTCTTTATAGGAATTGGCGGAATAGGCATGAGTGCTTTGGCACGTTGGTTCAGCAAGGAGGGTAAAAGAGTAGAAGGTTATGATAAAACCTGTACTCCACTTACAGAGTCGTTAGTTCAAGAAGGGATTCGTGTTTTTTGTCAAGATGATATTTCAGAAGTTGGGAAGGTGTTTCTTGATACAGAAAATACTTTGATTATTTTTACTCCAGCCATCCCAAAAGATACAGGATTGTATAAATACTTTTCTACCTCAGGACATGAAGTGCTAAAAAGAGCTCAAGTACTAGGCGTGATTAGCCAAAACTATTATACAGTAGGAGTAGCAGGGACACACGGAAAGACTACAACATCTTCTATTTTGGCTCACCTATTGTATCAAGCTAATCGGAATGTTACTTGCTTTGTAGGAGGGATTTTAAAAAATTATAATTCTAACTTGATTTATCGTAACGATGGAGATGGCGAACATATTGTTGTAGTAGAAGCTGATGAATTTGATAGATCTTTTTTACGATTGTCACCAAACGCATCAATTATCACAACGGTAGACCCTGATCATTTAGATATTTATCAAGATGACAAATCATTTAATCAAGCATTTGTTGATTACGCTAATCTGTTGCCTCAAGAAGGTGTTTTGGTAAAGCACCAGGAGGTTAAGTTAGATACAAAGGTTAGAGAAGTTGTTTACGGTGATGATGGAGAAGCGAGCATTCAAAACCTGAAAGTAGAAAACGGATATCAATGCTTTGATTATGTTTATGGAAGTAAGTGCATTAAAAACATAAACCTATATGTACCAGGTCATCATAATGTAATGAATACCGTAGCGGCAATTACAGTTGCGTTAGAACTAGGTGTTTCTGACGAAAAGATTATAGAAGGAGTACAATCATATAGAGGAGTAAAGAGAAGATTTGAGTACATTATTAAGAATGAAAAGGTTATTTATTTAGATGATTACGCACATCACCCTTCTGAAATAAAAGCTTTTGTGTCAGCGGTACGAGAGTTGTTTCCAAACAAAAAGATGACTGTATTATTTCAGCCTCATCTGTACAGTAGGACTCGTGATTTTGCAGAAAATTTTGCAGAAGAGCTGGCTAAAATAGATGAACTATTATTAATGGATATTTATCCAGCAAGAGAGTTGCCAATAGATGGTGTGAATGCTGAATGGTTACTGTCCAAAGTAAATAACACAAACAAGAGACTTGTAAAAGAAGAAGAGATAGTTGATGTTATAAAAAACATAAAAACAGATATTGTAGTGACCCTGGGGGCTGGGGATATCGATAGATTTGTGGAACCAATCAAAGAGATGCTAGAGCGTGAAAGTAGATAAGAAGATATGGCGCACAGCGAAGCTTGTGGGACTACTACTATTTGTAGTGGGTGGAATTGTTTTGGCTGAATATCAGTACCGAAATATAGACTGCAAGCAGGTGAAAATAAAGCTTGAAGAAGATGTTGAAAATGTTTTTTTGACAGAAGAAAATATAATTCATAACATTAGAGACTTATACAACGATGATGAATTAAAAGGGAAACTTATCCACATTGATGCAGAACGAATGGAATCTAAGCTTAAAAATAATATTTTTGTTAAAGATGCCGAAATCCTGAAAACTCATAAGGGACAATTGCTTGTTTCTTTAAGCCAAGAGGTGCCAGTATTTAGGTTAATGACTGAGAAGCAGTCATGTTATATTTCTGAAGGATTGGTGAGGTTGCCCTTGTCTGCAGAGCATAGTGCTAGGTTGATGATGGTGCGTTGTAAGGATTCTGACAGCTTGTTTGTTAAGAATCCAAAAAATTCTCGATTTGAAAAAAAATTCTTATCGCTTGTTGCTTATATCAATCAAGATGAATTTCTAAAAGCTCAGCTATGTGCGGCTTGGATAGATGTCAACAAGGAATTAACATTTTATCCACAGGTTACAAGCTCAATAATTGCTTTTGGAAAGAACGAAAATTATAAAGATAAATTCGAAAGAATAAAAATATTTTATAACCAGATTTTACCTAGAAAAGGGTGGAATAGTTATAAAAAAGTAAGTGTAAAATTTAACAATCAAATCGTTTGTGAATAATGGCTAAATCTGAAATCATTGTAGGCTTAGATATTGGTACTACAAAAATCTGTGCCATTGTTGGTCAAGAAGACGAACATGGAAAATTACAAATCTTAGGAATGGGTAAATCTGATTCTGAAGGAGTAAAACGTGGTGTTGTAACCAATATTGATTTAACAATCAAGTCGATTAACCGAGCACTGGGAGAAGCAGAAGCTAAATCTGGAGTTCGTGTAGGAAAGGTAAATGTAGGTATTGCAGGTCATCACATCAAGAGCTCAATTGAGTACGGAAGTGTGATGTCGACTAATACAGATGGAGAGATTAGCAAAGAAGACGTAGCACGGTTGATTAACGACATGTACAAAATCGTGACCCCAATGGGAACTCAGATATTACATGTGATGCCTCAAGATTTTAAAGTAGACGACCATCCAGGTGTTAAATTCCCGATAGGGGAGGCAGGTAAAAGATTGGAAGCTAACTTTCATGTTATTACAGCAGATATCAGTGCAGTAGGTAATATTACAAAATCGGTAAAACGTAGTGGAACTGCCAAAAACTTAGAAATTCAAGATTTAATCTTAGAACCTTTAGCCTCTAGCCTATCTGTTTTGGACGATTTGGACAAAGAAATGGGAGTAGCTTTAGTAGATATCGGTGGGGGCACTACTGACGTAGCTGTTTTTCATGACGGAATTATTAGACATACAGCCGTAATTCCTTTTGGAGGAGACATCATTACACAAGACATCAAAGAAGGCTGTAATGTGCTGAAAGGAGAGGCCGAGCAATTAAAAGTTCAATTTGGAAAAGCATTAGCCGACAAGGCAAAAAAGAATGAAATCATTACTATCCCAGGCTTACGTCGCCGTCAGGCAAAGGAGATTTCATGTCACATGTTATCTCAAGTTATCCAGAGTAGGATGGAAGACATCATTGAATTAGTAGACGATCAGTTGATTAACTCAGGTTATAAAGACAAATTGGGAGCAGGCATTGTACTAACAGGTGGAGGAGCGTTATTAGACTCTGCCAAACATTTGTTTGAGTACATGACTGGCTTAGGTTGTGAAGTAGGTTTTCCTAACCCTCACCTTGGAAAGAGCAAAGACGAATCAGTAAAATCGCCAATGTATGCCACTGCAATAGGATTAGTTTTGGCAGGATTCAAACAATTGGACGAAAGAGGGATTAACGATAAGTTAGAAAAAGAAGTTAAAGAAGCAGACGATCCTGTGACAGCCAGGGACAAAGGAAAAGGCATGTTTGCTAGTATTACTAAAAGACTAGGCACTACAATTAATTTGAAAGACTTAATTGTAGATAAAGATTTAGAAGACGATTCAGAATATTAATAATTATAAATAAATAGGACCATGGATTATTCATTTGAAATACCAGCTCAACATTCATCTATCATAAAGGTGATGGGAGTAGGTGGAGGAGGAAGTAATGCCGTTAAGCACATGTTTAATACAGGTATTAAGGATGTCGAGTTTGTAGTGTGCAATACAGATGCACAAGCACTTAATAGCAACCCTATCCCTAATAAGTTACAAATTGGAACGAACCTAACCGAAGGGCTTGGAGCAGGTGCTAACCCAGAAGTAGGTAGAGAAGCAGCCTTAGAAAGCCGTGAAGAAATCCGTGATTTATTAACAAATAATACCAAACTACTATTTATTACCGCAGGTATGGGGGGTGGTACAGGCACAGGAGCCGCACCAGTTATTGCTCAGATTTCACGTGAGTTAGGTATCTTGACTGTTGGTATTGTCACCTCACCATTCATGTTAGAAGGACCTGTCAAAAACAAAGCAGCCCGTGACGGTATCATCGATATGAAAAATAATTGTGACATTGTACTCGTTGTAGCCAATGACAAACTTCGTCAAGTATATGGCAAACTTAAACTTACAGAGGCCTTAGCAAAAGCAGACAGTATTTTGTCTACCGCAGCCAGCAGTATCGCAGAGATTATCACAAAAGAGGGCTATGTAAACGTCGATTTTAAAGACGTAAATACAGTAATAAAAAACGCAGGAACAGCAGTAATGGGCTCTTGTGTAGCAGTAGGAGAAGACAGAGGAATCAAAGCCGTAGAAGGAGCTTTAGAATCCCCACTTTTAGAAAATAGAGACATTACAGGAGCAAATAATATCCTATTAAACATCTCTTTTTCGGAAGAACCAGATATGGATATGTTTGATGACATCCTACAGATGGTAGTAGAGCGCTCAGGGAACGGAGCCAATGTAATTTGGGGAATGGGAGAAGACATGAGTCTAGCCGAAGATGAAATAAAAGTAACCATTATAGCCACTGGATTTCAAGAAGACGACAAAGGAGAAATTCGCTACGACCTAGAGACAGACAACAGAAAAATGTCTGTAGGAATGGGGAAAACACCTGCCAAAGAAGCACCTAGCACTATCCGTCCCGAAAACATACTGAAAGATTCTAAATTTGAAATAGTAGAATCAGAAGAAGAAACAAGTGATGATGTATTTGATGCCACACGTCGCCGCATGGACGAGCACCGCAAAGAATCTCAACAACGCATCGAGAGATACAAAAACAAATACTCTGCTACCGATGAATCTGACGATAATATGATGAACACCCCGTCATATCTACGCAGAGGAAATAAACTCACAGACTCACAACACTCTTCCGAAGAAGGAATTTCTAGGTACACACTTAACGATGACAAAGATGTACTAGGAAACAACTCATTCCTACATGATAACGTAGATTAAATATTTGGGCGTGCCACCAGTCACCCAAAAAAGGTGACTGCTGTCGAGCTGTTCATTCCCAATCTTTTTGTTTTTTTATGTTGAGTTTATTTGTGCAAGTCTGAGCCTGTCGAAGACAAAACAAACGTTACTCATCAAAGGCATAAAAAAAACAAAAAGGATTTCCATTGCCATCTCTCACGCAAGTAGTGACTTGTAAAATCATCAATGCCACTTAGTGTAGTCAGTTTATCTAAACCCGATGGGTACAAAACAATGTCTGTTTTTACATAAACTCATTTGTTGTCAGTTGTTTGTGAGAAATAGAATAACGGTACACATCAATCAGATTAATAGTAAAGAGAAAAAAATAAAAAAGAATATAATCTTAGAATAATATAATTACATTTTCTTCTCAAAAACTAAGGGGGGCGTTTGCCCCCCCCCCTTTAGTCTTTATTTTATACCATTTTGATCGTAATATGCGTCTAGATTAGATTGAATTGTTTTTTGCATTATTAAGGCAAAATAAT
>CAZEGV010000040.1:0-24786 GCA_964511645.1 uncultured Cytophagales bacterium | reverse complement strand
TTGTACTATGGTCTGGTGATATGTCTTCCATACTCATGTTACAAAAAATACTAAACTATTCATCTTACAACGGTCTTAATCTACCTTCTATCTTTTTTCTAATCATTTAGAACGGCACATACCACATAAGTTAAAAATTTAATATTACTTTTGTAAACACCTAGATTTTAGCCAAACAAGAACTATGGACTTTGTTGATAAATTAGAAGCAATAAAAAGACGTTATGAAGAAGTAAGTGAACTTATCGTATTGCCAGATATTATCGCTGACAATAAGCGTTACCGAACATTAATGAAGGAGTACAAAAATTTAGGAACGATTACTAGTTTGTACAAAAAATACCTAAGTGCTCAAGATGACATTACTGGAGCAAAAAAAATGCTCAAAACAGAAAAAGATTCTGAGTTTAAGGAAATGGCAAAACTCGAATTAGAAGAGTCTGAACAAAAAAGCATAAATATAGTTGAGCAACTCAAAGTTGAGTTAGTCCCAAAAGACCCTGATGATGAGAAGAATGTTATTCTTGAAATAAGAGCAGGTGCCGGAGGTGATGAAGCAGCATTATTTAGTGGCGAAATATTAAGAATGTACCAACGATACGCCGAAACCAAAAAATGGGCTTTTAATATAACAGACCTTGTAGAAGGAACAGCAGGAGGATACAGCAAAGCCATTGCCACTATAGAAGGAGACGACGTTTATGGGAAGCTAAAATACGAATCAGGAGTACACCGTGTACAGCGAGTGCCAAGCACCGAGTCTCAAGGGAGAGTACATACATCTGCAATTAGCGTAGCCATGCTACCAGAAGTAGAGGAGTTTGATTTTGAACTTAATATGGGTGATATCCGAAAAGATACATTTAGAGCATCTGGAGCGGGTGGACAGCATATTAACAAGACAGAGTCGGCAGTACGATTGACTCACTATCCATCTGGGATGGTAGTAGAATGCCAAGACGGACGTTCTCAGCATAAAAATTATGCCTCAGCATTAAAAGAATTGCGTGCTAGACTTTACAAGATCGAGCAAGACAAACAAAATGCAGAAATAGGAGCTCACCGTAAGTCATTAATCGGTAGTGGAGATAGAGCTGACAAAATAAGGACTTATAATTTTCCTCAAAGTCGTGTTACAGATCATCGTATCAACAAAACAGCGTATAGCTTAGATGCATTTATGAGTGGTGATATAGAAGAGTTTATCGAGTCTTTACGTATTGCAGATAATGCCGAAAAGATGAAAGATGGGCAAGAATAAATATTAGCCCACAAAAAGATTCATTGCAATTTCATCTGCCATTAACGAACCTTTTTCACTTAGAAAGAGAGCGTCATTATTATACTTAAGCCAACCATTGTTAAGATATTTCTCAATCGTGTTGGCTTGTTTTTTATACAAATCGTAAGCAAACCTCTCGTTTAACTCTGTTAAGCTAATCCCCCAAATAGTACGTATTCTAGTTAAAATATAATCGTTTATTTTATCCTCCTTACTTAACTCTTCACGCTCTATTGCAAGTGTATTCTTGGCTAATGCACGTATATATTGGTGATTGTGAGACACGTTATAACTGCGGTGACTTTGGTAATACGAATGTGCTCCTGGACCAAATCCTAAATAATTTTTATTTTGCCAATAGCTAGAATTATGTTTAGATTCATAACCCTTTTTTGCAAAATTAGAGATCTCATATTGCATGACTCCCGCTTCCGCTAAACTCTTTTTGAGTTGTAAATACTGGTCTATTGCCTCTTGCTCGTTTAGAGATGCAAATTTTCCATTTTTGATAAATGTTTTTAAAGCTGTTTTTTCCTCCACAGTCAGGCAATATGCAGAGACATGCGGAATTGAGAAATCTAATAACTGAGTAACATCTTCGTTAAACTCGGCTAAGGAAACTCCAGGGATTCCATAAATAAGGTCGCAAGTGATATTACTAAACCCTGCATCTAGAGATCGCTGGATAGACATTGTACTTTCTTCTCCTGTATGTGAGCGGTTAAGAGACTTTAATATCTCTGACTTAAAAGTTTGAACTCCTATACTGAGCCTATCAAAAGGCAATTGTTGAAGCATTTTTAATTTTTTTTCTGTAAGATCTTCAGGATTACACTCTATTGTGCACTCTTTTATATTAGAAAGATCAAAGTATTTATATAAAGTATTGAATATAATCTTAAATTCAGATTCTTCAAGAATCGAAGGAGTTCCTCCTCCCCAATAAATAGTATCAATAGTTTCATTAAGCTCACCTTGTCTAAGGACTATTTCTGTGCAAATAGCTTTAATCATCTCTGAGCGAGTACCTAAATTAGTGCTAAAATGGAAGTCACAATAGTAGCAAGCTTTTTTGCAATAAGGGATATGTAAATATAGACCAGCCAAATATGATGTTTTAAGACAATATAAAGTTCGATAATATTTTTAAATTTACAGCACTGTGAAGAATAATAAATCATATCGTCTTATTTTAATTTTTCTATTAACTGTTTTGAGCCTAAATGTTTATGCACAAAATGCTCAACTTTTTTTAATTGAAAACGAAAAAACAACACATACTTACGAAGTAAAAGACACCCTATCTGTACTAAATAAGGTCAATGAAAAAATATCATCGTACCTAGACAAGGGTTATATAGAAGCATCTTTGGACTCTATCACTTTGGTTAAGGGTAGTTATCACGCTTATATCCACAAAGGCAAAGTGTATAAATGGGCAGAAATTAAGATGTCCAGTGATAACTTACCCATAAGTCTCAAACAAATAATTGACTTAGAGAACAAAAAAATCAAGTTAAGTAGGTTTGTGAATTTACGGAAACAACTATTGCGTAAAGCCAATAATTTAGGATATGCTTTTTCTTTTTTCGCTTTAAGCGAAATAAAAATTAATAAAAATAAAATTAAGGCGACGGCTATACTACACTTAGGCACAAAAGTAATTTTTGATCGGCTCAAGCTAAAAGGGGAAGATGTGATGAGTTTAAGGTTTCTCTCAAAATACCTTTCGATAAAAGAAAAAGGAGTTTTTTCTAAAACCGTAATCGATAACATCCCATATATGATTGAGCAATTGCCTGGGGTAAAGTTAAATGAAGCTCCTCGCTTAGAGTTTTATAAAAATATATGTAGAGTAGTGTTGTCTCTCAAAAAATTGGCTAATGACCAATTAGAAGGTTTGCTAGGTTTTCAGTCTCAATTAGGGTCTCAAAAACTACAACTGGTAGGTAATGCTAATATTAAATTGTCTAATCTTTTTCATTCTGGTAAAGGGCTTAATCTCTCTTGGGATAAATTTTCTAATCAAGGTCAACATTTAGATTTAGGGATGTTTTATCCCCGTTTATTAGGCTCTTCTTTTGATGCTTCCGCTAATTTGTCATTGTTTAAACGCGATAGCTTATACCTGATTGCACAGTATGGTGGTAATGTATCGGTACAACATCATAAACATCGTTATTCAGTAGGTCTACAATCTATCCGCTCATCATTAATTACAAATCAAAGTATTGATTCAATTCGCAATTACACAAGTATTAATTCTTATATTTCTTATGAATACCGTACAATTCCTTTATCTGCTTTAGCATTAAGGGGTTCATTAATTAATATAAATTTTGGTTTGAACAATACTAAACTTAAAGACACGACTTTAAGCTACCCTGCAGTTACAATACGTGCTAAAGCATTAAAAATAATTCCTTTATTTGACTGGCTATTTCTTTCACAAAAATTTGAATACTTTACTTTTATTAGTGAACAAATTTTAATTAATCAATTAGAAAATATTGGCGGATATGGTAGTATTAGAGGCTTTAACCAAAATGAGTTTTATACTAAAAATTATTTAATAGGCTCTTCTTCCTTGATGATTAAGACAGGAGATGATGCCCGTTTTTCTGTATTTAGTGATTATGGAAAATTGGGTTTATTAGAGAGTAATATTGACCTTGTTTCGGTTGGTTTGGGCTTCGATATGAAGGCAAAAAACACATTATTTCGATTTGCTTATGCGATTGGTAAAACCTCTACCCAAGATTTTTCGTTATTATTATCTAAGGTTCATGTTGGGATAGCCACAGAATTTTAGTTGTTTTACAAAAACAATAATAATTAGTATGTTTACAACCGCTTGGGTCAATACAATGATGGCATTTTTTTGGGCTTTTTCTATAGCTGTATTTGCTGTACCTTCTATATTGTACATAGCATTTAGAAGAAGTTTATTCGATATGCCCAATAGGCGTACTGTTCATGAGTCACCAATCCCACGATTAGGGGGGATTGCTATTTTTGCGGGCTTTATGAGTTCGATTGCTATTTTCGGGAAGTTTGTAGCCCTCGGGCAGACTCCTGATGGTATTCAAGAGTTGTTTGCAGGTTGTATTCTTATATTTTTTGTGGGGCTCAAAGATGATTTGGTTTCTGTCTCTGCCTTTAAAAAATTATTAGGTCAAGTAGTTGCCGCAGGGATTGTAGTACTTGCCGGAGATATACGATTAGAAAATTTTTATGGATTTTTAGGTTTTGAAACTCTTGATTATGGACTTAGTTTTGCACTTTCTTTTATAATAATAATTGGTATCACTAATGCGATTAATTTTATTGACGGCTTAGATGGTTTGGCGGGGTCAATTGTATTGTTAATGACTACCGCTTTGGGCTATTTTTTTTATTTAGAAAGAGAAACATATAGTTACTATATAGTTTGTGCCTGTTTAGGAGGAGCTATTATTGGCTTCTTGCGGTATAATTTTTATAAAGCAAAAATTTTCATGGGAGATACAGGCTCTTTAGTAATAGGTTTTATTATTGCTGTTTTGGCATTGTCTTTTGTAAGAATACAACCAGGTAACTTGGGTGACTCTTCTCCCGTAGTTGTTATTGCAATCTTATTTATCCCATTGATAGATACAATACGTATTTTTATTATTCGTACAATCAATGGACTTTCGCCATTTGCTCCTGACAAAAACCATATACACCATCGCTTACTGGCAAAAGGACTTAATAGCGTGCAGGTTGTTTTATTAATGTTAGTTTTTAATTTGTTACTAATTATAAGTGTAGTTTATTTTTCTTATCTAGACATCAATATTTTGATGGGTTTTATTGCTTTTTTAGGCTTAATTGTGATTGTATTAATTGAATTATTTACGCCAAAGGCACAAACTAATGCATGATACTTATTTTGAACAATTAGACTTTTTAACTAATACCTACAAGGTTTTAGTGATGCTTTTTTTAGTATTTCTATTCCTTGTACAAATATTTGGGACTAAGTACAGTGTTGTTTTTTGGTCGATGAGTAACTCTGCTACCAAAGAAGATGAAGTTAACATTCGTCTGCTATCATTTCCTTACGGGATGGTGGCAATATTCTTCGCTGGTTTTTTGGCAATACTATTTCAAATAATTGGCATATCACCTTCGGTCACTTTTTTAGGCTCAAGTGTTTATATTACAAACTTTTGGTTAGACTTCCTTCTTGTATTATCTTTAACTTTTATGAAAAATTTTCTAGTCTATATTTCGGGACAAGTTTTAGAACAAAAAAACATATTTACTATATATAACACAGAAATGATGAAAGCCATGAGCTTGGTATCAGTAATTTCTTTATTTTTAATCTTCATTTCTTTATTTTATTTTTTAAACATTTTAATCATTAGCAGTGTATTTTTTGTTGTTTTTGGACTGTTTTGGATTTTTAGAATCATTTCTTTTTTATTGAAACATACGAACTTTAATTTTTCTTACTTTTTTTCGTATCTTTGTACTCTCGAAGTGCTTCCAATCTTAGTATTTATTGCTATAGTCAGGGAGTTAATTTAGACTAAACAAAAAGTATTGGATTTATGTCAAATGGATTAAAACCTATCAAATCGATACTCATATCGCAACCAGAGCCATCTTCTGTCAATTCTGCCTATCACCGATTGGCTGACAAACACAATGTACAAATAGACTTTAGGTCTTTTATAGAGGTGCAAGGGATTCCGACTAAAGAATTTAAGAAAAATAAAATAGATATTTTAAGCCACACGGCTATTATATTGACGAGTCGTAAAGCGATTGATCATCTTTTTAGAATTTGTGAAGATTCTAAAATAGAAATGCCCGCAGACATGAAATATTTTTGCGTATCTGAGCAAACAGCTAACTACCTACACAAATACATCACCATTCGTAAAAGAAAGCTATATGTAGGTGAGCGTAAAGCAACAGATTTGTTTCCTTATATCTTGAAGAAAAAGGATGAAAAATTTCTTTATCCTTGCTCAGATGTACGAAAAGAGGATATCCCTAACTTCTTTAAAGAAAATGATTTAGATTTAACGGAAGCAGTGATTTATCGCACTGTTGCTAGTGATTTATCTGATCTCAAAAAAGTAGATTATGATATGATTGCTTTTTTTAGTCCTTCTGGAGTAAATTCACTATACCTTAACTTTCCAGAGTTTGAACAAAAGCACACAAGAATAGCAGCATTTGGACCTACCACGGCTAAAGCAGTAACAGATAAAGGATTAAAGTTAGACATAGAAGCACCGCTTCCTAATGCTCCGTCAATGACTGGAGCAATTGAATTATACATCAAAGAGACCAAAAAATAAGCCTAACAAAGGTCAGTAATTAATTATACTGATAAGTATCTAGAATAATTATTTCTTAAATAGTATTTTTTGGTTTAAATTCGCCTATCAAGTAAAGATTTAAAATAATAGCATTATGGCTTCAAAATATGACGTAATAATAATTGGGAGTGGACCTGGCGGATATGTTGCTGCCATTAGAGCCTCTCAATTAGGAAAAAAGGTAGCAGTAGTAGAAAGATCAGAATTAGGTGGAATTTGCCTAAACTGGGGATGTATTCCTACTAAAGCCCTTATCAAGAGTGCTCAGGTATTTGATGATATCAATCACTCAGAAGATTATGGTATAAGTGTAAAAAGTCCTAAAGCTGACCTTGGTGCTATTGTAAAACGTAGCCGTGACGTAGCTGAAGGAATGAATAAAGGAATTAACTTTTTATTCAAGAAAAATAAAATAGACCACCTTAAAGGCTTTGGTAAGATAGCAGGAAAAGGAAAGGTAGATGTATTAGATGAAAGCGGAGTAGCTACTCAATACGCTACTGATCATATTATATTAGCAACAGGAGGTAGAGCAAGAGAATTACCAAACTTACCAATTGACGGAAAAAATATTTGGGGGTACAGAGAGGCTTTAGTACCAACAAAACAGCCTAAGTCAATGGTGATAGTAGGCTCTGGAGCAATCGGTGTTGAATTCGCTTATTTTTATAACGCTCTTGGCACAGAAGTAACAATTGTAGAATACTTACCTAATATTGTTCCTAATGAGGATGAAGATATTTCTAAAACATTAGCAAAATCACTCAAAAAACAAGGAATTAAGATAATGACTAACTCATCAGTAGAAAAGGTGAGCTCTAAAGCAGGGAAACAAACAGTGTCAATCAAAACGGCAAAAGGAGATGAAAACATCAAATGTGATGTTGTTTTATCTGCGGTAGGTGTCACAACTAACTTAGAAGGAATTGGATTAGAAGATGTAGGCATTGCCCATGATAGAGGGCGTGTTTTGGTTAACGATTATTATGAAACTAATATCCCAGGAATCTATGCAATTGGAGATATTGTAAAAGGACCAGCACTGGCACACGTAGCTTCTGCAGAAGGTATTATTTGTGTAGAAAAAATTGCAGGACATTCTCCAGAACCATTAAACTATGACAACATTCCGGGCTGTACATATTGTAGTCCAGAGATTGCATCAGTAGGTTACACCGAAAAACAAGCTGAAGAAGCTGGTTATGAACTTAAAGTAGGCTTATTCCCTTTTGCCGCATCAGGTAAAGCGAGTGCAGCAGGAGCTAAAGAGGGCTTTGTAAAAGTGATTTTTGATGCTAAATATGGAGAGTGGCTAGGTGCTCACATGATTGGGGCTAATGTTACAGAAATGATTGCAGAAGTTGTAGTAGCTCGTAACCTTGAGACTACTGGTCATGAGATTATCAAATCAGTACACCCTCACCCAACAATGTCAGAGGCAGTGATGGAAGCAGCAGCAGCAGCTTATGGTGAAGTGATTCATATCTAAGATTATATCCATTTTGATTAAATAAAAACCAGTGAAGTTATCTTCACTGGTTTTTATGTTTATTGACATCTTGGTATAATAATCCTTATTTTCTTGTATGACTACTCTTAAAAATGTATGTTGTTTTATTGTAATGATAAAAATATTTCTCATATATAAATCAATATACTAAAATGGCGAAAAGTAAAGCAACCAAAATATTTGTATTAGACACATCTGTAATATTACACGATAATAATTGCATCCGTGCTTTTGAAGATAATGATGTTGTTATACCTATTTCGGTGCTTGAAGAGCTAGATAATTTTAAAAAAGGAAGTGAGTCTAAGAATTTTGAAGCAAGAGAATTTGCTCGTCGTCTTGATAAACTTTCCGAAGGTAGCCTCATTAGTGACTGGACATCTTTAGGAGAACATTATGGTACGCTCAAAGTAGAAATGAACGAAAAGTCAGAACCTAATGCCTGTGAAGTTTTTGCCCAAAACAAGGCAGATCACCGTATTATTAATGTAGCCATTCAGCTAAGTCAAGCTTTTTCCAAACGTAGCGTAATCCTCGTCACTAAAGATATTAATTTAAGAATAAAAGCCAAGTCATTAGAGATTATGGCACAAGACTACCTCAAAGGTAGAGTGCTAGCAGAAGTAACAAGCTTTAAGGGAAGATCAGAAGTAGCAGTTAATGACGATGCTATTATTGATAAAATATACAACCAAGGGTTTATCGAATTTTCAGAAATATTTGATGAGAAACCTTTAGCAAATCATTATTTCATTCTTAAAAATGGCTCTTCATCGGTGCTGACTTATTTTAACCCTACTTCAGGAAATATTGAACGAGTAGAAAAAAGAAGCGCTTATGGAATCAAACCTAAAAATGCTGAACAAGTATTTGCGATGCATGCTATCCTTGACCCAAATATTAAACTTGTGACTATATCAGGTGTGGCAGGAACAGGAAAAACCTTATTAGCATTGTCTAGTGCAATTGAGAATAGAGCGAATTACAAACAAATATTATTAGCAAGACCGATTGTGCCGCTAAGCAATAAAGATATCGGGTATTTACCTGGTGATGTATCTTCCAAGCTTGATCCCTATATGCAACCATTATGGGACAATCTTAAATTCATTAAATCTCAGTTTAAGGAAACCGATAAAGATTTTATCAATATTACAAATATGATGGAGCAAGAAAAAATCTTGATTACTCCTTTAGCTTATATAAGAGGTAGAAGTTTATCTAATGTCATATTTATTGTTGATGAAGCACAAAACTTAACACCTCATGAAATTAAAACCATTATTACTCGTGCAGGAGAAAACACTAAAATTATCTTTACAGGAGATGTAAACCAAATTGATTCCCCTTACTTAGATCGCTTAAGTAATGGCTTGTCTTATATTATAGATAAAATTAAAGACCATCCAATTCACGCCCATATTACCCTAGAAAAAGGAGAAAGGTCGGAATTAGCAAATGTGGCAAATGAATTGTTATAATAATCATATGAAAAAGATAGTTTGTATATTAACAATTACTGGTTTTATTGGCTTAGCATCTGCACAAAGCAACAACTTACTCAAACAACAAGTTTCGTTTTGTAGTCAAGTAGTACAAGGACAGGAAAAAGAAATTCATGATCTTCAATATGTGCTAGAGATACAAGACTCTGTTATCATAGCATTAAAAAAAGAATTGGTCAAAAAGGAAAGTGATAAAATAAATCTCAATGAGAAAATTGTAGATTTAGAGAGTGCTTCCTTAGTTTTGTCTCAAGTAGCGACAAGACTAGAGGCTCAAAATAAATTGATAGAGGCTCATGATATCTATAAGTTAATTACAGAGATTTACCCTGGAACAATCGCTTCATCTACCGCACATTCTCACATCCGAAAAATCCATACTATACTTCGTAATCGCACGACTAAAAAATAATTTCATTGTAAACAGAGATAATCTTTGTAAATTGCTTTTTGTAAAATTTTAAGAAAGATTTTGGAGAGTCATTTATTCAAATATAGTAATACATATACCCTAGAATCTGGAGAGAGTTTGCCTAGATTTCAATTGCAATACAGTACTTTAGGCACGCTTAATGAAGCCAAAGACAATGTTGTTTGGGTTTGTCACGCACTGACTGCCAACGCTGAAGCAGATGATTGGTGGGAAGGTCTTGTAGGAGATGGGAAAATAATTAATCCCGATAAACATTTTATTATTTGTGCAAACATTTTTGGATCTTGCTATGGCTCTAGTTCCCCATTAGACACCAATCCAGTAACTCAAGACTTATATTTAGGTGATTTCCCGCAATACACAGTAAGAGATATAGTAGGATGTTTAGTTGAACTACGTAAGCATTTAGAAATAGATAAGATTAGTTTGCTCATTGGTGGTTCGATGGGAGGTATGCAAGCCTTAGAATGGGCTATTATCGAACCTCAAGTACCTAAAAACTTAATACTTTTAGCAACAAATGCCCAACATTCTCCATGGGGAATTGCTTTTAATGAGTCTCAACGTATGGCACTAGAAGCTGATTCTACATGGGGAGAACATCGAGCAGATGCAGGAAAAATGGGCTTAAGAGCAGCTAGGGCAATTGCTTTACTTTCTTATCGTGATTATCAAGCCTATTGGAAAACGCAATCCGATACAGATATAGAAAAAACAGACCATTACAAAGCACAAAGCTATCAGCAATACCAAGGAGATAAGCTAGTGGAAAGATTTAATGCACACTCATACTATTTTTTATCTAAAGCAATGGATTCTCATCACATAGGTAGGGGAAGAGAAAGCGTTGAACAAGCATTAAAAAAAGTGAAGTCTCGTACTTTATGTATTGGGATTTCATCAGATTATTTATTCCCTACGATAGAACAAAAAACAATAGCCGAAGGCATTAATCAAGCACAATATGCAGAGATCAATTCTTTTTATGGGCATGATGGTTTTTTGATAGAAGCAAAAGCAATTACAGAGATTATGTATGACTTTTTTGATAATCATAGCATAGAATTTTAAGCCCAATTAAGCATGAAAAAAGTTAAAATAGGATTATTTGGTTTTGGAATTGTAGGACAAGGTACCTATGATATAATTCGAAAACATTCTTCTTTTGAAATCACTTTTTCCAAGATTTGTGTAAAAGATAAAAATAAACGCAGATCAATTGATTTGAATCATTTCACATTTGATAAAAATGATTTATTAAACGATAGTTCAATTGATGTTATTATTGAAGTAATTAATGATGTTGATGCTGCATTTAAAATTGTTTCTCAAGCCCTTAGAAATGGTAAGGACGTAGTAACATCTAATAAAAAAATGTTAGCAGAACATTTAGATGAATTACAATTACTTCAAAAAGAAACAGGAAGTACTTTGTTATATGAAGGGTCTGCTTGTGCAAGTATTCCAATTATTCGAACTTTAGAAGAATATCATGATAATGACTTTTTGGATGAAGTAAGTGGTATTTTTAATGTCTCTACCAACTATATGCTTACCAAAATCTTCAAAGAAGACAAAGATTTTGATATTGCTTTAAAACAAGCCCAAGACTTAGGTTATGCAGAAAGTGACCCTACTTTAGACATCATTGGCTACGACTCATTATATAAACTGATTATCATCACAATGCATGCTTATGGACTTTGTGTTGATCCTCAAAATGTAGTTGTGCATGGCATACAATATTTGTCACGTCATGACATTAATTATGCAAATGAGAGAGGTGCAATTGTAAGGCATACTGCAACAGTACGAAAAACAGGAGACAATAAAATTGCACTTTATGTTTTACCTCAGTTTGTATATGCAAATGATAATTTATATGATGTAGATCATGAGTATAATGCTATTAATATAGATGCAGAGTTTTGTGGGATGCAGTTTTACCAAGGGATTGGTGCTGGAGGTCATGCTACAGGGTTTGCCATTTTATCAGATTTGTCAGCATTGTTATATGAGTATAAATATGAGTATAAAAAGCAATTATCAGATCGTAAACTAGCACAAGACAACGAAGAAGAAATTGAGATTTACTTGCGTTATTATGATGAAAATAACTTATCTCATTTTAATTTTGAACACATCTCTGCTAGATATACAAGTGATACTCATAACTATGTAATTGGTAAGATTAAGCTTCAAGCCTTGTTGGATAGCAAGGTCCTTAATACGGCTGATGTTTTTGTTGCAATAACAGGAAAATAAGGCTAGAGATGAAAAAAATATTTTCTTTATTCTCATGTAAAAATGTAATTCTAGGCTTATGGTCGATGTTCGGATTTATTATTTTGGGCTTATTTTTACTTACATATTCGGTAAAAGGTGATTGGTTTGGTCTTTTTGGGGCTATGCCCGGGTTTGAAGATTTAGAAAATCCCAAATCAGAATTAGCATCTGTAATGTATGCCAATGATGGACATAGTCTACTGGGAAAATATTATAGCGTAAACCGTACTAGAGTTAATTTTGAAGACATTTCTAATAATGTATTCATCGCACTTGTAGCCACAGAGGATGAGCGTTATGAAGAGCATGGAGGAGTAGATATGAGAGCTACATTACGTGTGCTCAAAGGCATTGTCACCGGAAACCTTGCTGGAGGAGGAAGTACAATTTCTCAACAATTTGCCAAAAATATTTTTGAGATGAGGCAAGAGCCTGAGTTTAAAGGTGCTTTGTACAAAACACCTTTAAAAACGTTTATCATAAAAACAAAAGAGTGGATTACAGCTATTAGGTTAGAGCGTGCTTACACCAAAGAAGAAATTATTACAATGTACCTCAATACTGTTGGGTTTGGGATAAAAGCAGTTGGGATAAAAGAAGGTTCAAAAACATATTTTGACAAAAAACCTAGTAAACTTACGCTCAATGAGGCGGCTACGTTGATTGGCACACTGAAAGCCAACACTAAGTATGACCCAATTAAAAACCCAAATAATTCAACGGAAAGACGAAATACGGTCTTGCGTCAAATATTAAAGTATTGTAAGCATAAAAATCTTACATTATTAACGTCAGAAAAGTATGCTTTATTAAAAAAACTTCCGCTAAATACTCATTATCAATCTCAAGGGTCATATCAAGGTCATGCAACACACTTTAGAGAGACAATAAAAAAAGAATTAGATCAGATTGCTAAAGAAAATGGTTTAGACTTAGAAACTGATGGGCTTAGGATTTACACAACCATAGATTATAAAGCTCAGCAAAAAGCTGAGAAATCTTTATTAAAACATACGGCTTATTTACAATCAAAATTTTTGAAAGAGTGGGGAGATAAAGACCCTTGGTCTAAAGTTTATTTTAAACGTTCGTTAAGAAGACAGGCGTTCTATAAAATGCTTTTCAAAAAATATAATGGTAACCCCACTAAAATAACCCAAGCTTTAAACAAGGCTGTGGACACATCTATTCCTGTTTATCAAAATGGAAAGATAATTTCTAAGAAGGTGAAATTATCTCCTATAGCGAGATACAAGTACATGAAGAAATTTTTGCAAGCTGGATTTTTAGCAGTAGAGCCATCTACTGGGGCTGTAAAAGTTTGGGTAGGAGGACTTAATCAGCAATATTTTGCTTACGACCACGTGAAGCAAGGGAGAAGACAAGTAGGCTCTACTTTTAAACCTATTTTGTACTCTGCAGCTATCAATTTAGGCTATTCTCCTTGTGACGAAATGCATGATGTGCCAGTAGTCGCTCGTACAGAAGACGATAAAATTTGGATGCCAAAGATAAAGGCAACTAATGAAATTTTGACACTAAAAGAATGTTTAGGAAGATCTCTAAATAATTGTGCCGCTAAACTAATGATTGACATTGGACCTAAAAATGTAGTGAAACATGCAGAGTTATTAGGTGTGCCAAAAGAGCGTTTGCAT
The DNA here is from genome assembly GCA_964511645.1 of uncultured Cytophagales bacterium. Taxonomy (GTDB): domain Bacteria; phylum Bacteroidota; class Bacteroidia; order Cytophagales; family JAAEPT01; genus CAZEGV01. The sequence goes on along the minus strand of CAZEGV010000040.1, from coordinate 10,752 downwards.
GAAAATCTTTCCTTGGCATTAGGTACTTGTGAGTTAAATATGTTTGAATTAATTACTCCTTACCTTAGCTTTGTTAATAAAGGGTTTTCTATAAAACCGCATTACATCAATCGCATTACAGATAAAAATGGAAATACGATTTGGGAACATCAAGGAATTGAAAAAAGAGTAATGAGCGAATTAAACGCCTATAAAATGATAACACTCTTGCGATCAGGCATTATGATAAAAAAAGGTACTGGGAGAGTGATTGATACTAAATACCATTTATTAGAAAATAATAACCAAATTGGTGGTAAGACTGGAACGACACAAGGATCAAAAGATGGTTGGTTTGTGGGAGTTAACAACGATCTTGTATGCGTCTCTTGGGTTGGAGTAGATGATAATCAAATAAATTTTAAAAACTCTCGAACTTGGTATGGAGGATCAATGGCATTACCAATATATGCTACTTTTATGCAGTCTATGTATAAAGATAAGTTGCTAAAACCAAAACCATTTAGTGTTCCAGAGTCTTTAGATGAAGCTACATTACGTACAGAATTGCAATGTATTGAAGACAGCACTACCGTTAATGTAAATGATGATTATATTATTGACCCGTGATATAGTATTTTTTTGGTTTGGATAAAAAGTATATAGACACTACCTTTACCCACTGAGTTAAGAATTGAGTAAAATTATAATATATATATATAATGAGTACAGGATTATCAGATAGAATTAATGCAATGAAAGCTTCTGCTACAATTGCAATGGCACAAGCAGCAAGAGACTTAGCGTCTAAAGGAGTAAATGTGATTAACCTATCAGTAGGTGAGCCAGACTTTATTACACCTGACTATATCAAAGAAGCTGCTAAGAAAGCAATTGATGATGGTTACACTTTTTACACACCAGTACCAGGTTATCCTGAATTGAAGGAAGCAATTGCAACAAAATTAAAACGTGATAATAATATTGAGTGTACTGCTAATAATATTGTAGTCTCTACTGGAGCTAAACAGTCTATCGCTAATGTGGTATTAAGTTTAGTGAACCCTGGAGACGAAGTACTTATTTTAGCCCCATACTGGGTGTCTTATATGGACATTGTAAAATTTGCTGAAGGAGTACCTGTTATTGTAGAAGGAACTATCGAAAATGATTTTAAACCTACTGCAGCTCAAATTAAGGCAGCCGTAACAGACAAAACAAAAGCGATTATGTTTTCGTCTCCTTCTAACCCTGCTGGAGCATTATTTTCGCCAAGCGAATTAGAAGAGATTGCAGATATTGTGTTATCTAAAGAAGACTTATTTGTACTCTCAGATGAAATTTATGAATACATTAACTATGGTGATGGACATAGCTCTATTGGTGCAATTGACAGAGTAAAAGACCGTATTATTACTATCAATGGTTTCTCAAAAGGATATGCCATGACTGGATGGAGAGTTGGCTATATCTGTGCACCAGAATGGTTGGCAAAAGCTACTCAAAAGATACAAGGACAAGTTACTTCAGGAACTTGCTCTATCGCTCAGCGTGCTTGTATAGAAGCAATTAAGAATGTAGATGCTCAAAAAGCTTCAGTAGCCGAAATGGGAACTGCATTTAAAAGAAGAAGAGGACTTATTTTGGATTTATTAAAAGAAATTCCAAATATCAAAACTAATACACCAGCAGGAGCATTTTATGTTTTCCCAGAAATAGCTTCTTATTTTGGTAAGAAAGCTGAAAATGGAGATATAATTAAAGACTCTATGGATATGAGCTTATACTTATTGCATGTAGCCAATGTCTCTACTGTGGCAGGTCTTGCTTTTGGTTCACCTAAAAATATCAGAATTTCTTACGCTGCCTCAGATGAAAACATTACAGAAGCGATCAAAAGAATTAAAGTAGCTTTAGCAAAACTATCATAAAAAAAAATAACTAGATGAAAGTACAGAATGCTTTTAAAGATTTTAAGAATCTAAAGGTATTAATTGTAGGAGATGTAATGATTGACTCATACCTCTGGGGCAAAGTGAATCGTATCTCTCCAGAAGCTCCTGTACCTATTTTATCAGTTGAAAAAAGAGAAAAAAGACTAGGAGGAGCAGCCAATGTAGCACTTAATGTGAAGGCAATGGGTGCTACTCCTATTTTGTGTAGTGTGATTGGTGATGACCAAGATGGAAGAGACTTTTTAGACTTATTACAGAAATCAGAAATGCCTATTGAAGGAATTGTAAGTAGTAGAGAACGCCCTACTACCATCAAACACCGTATTATTGCCAAAAAACAACATGTATTACGGGTGGATTCTGAATCAGAAAAAGATTTGTCAAAATCAGAAAACATGGATTTAATCCATAAATTTAATCAACTTGTAAAAAATGTAGATGTAGTTATTTTTCAAGATTATGACAAAGGTGTTTTACACGAAAATAATATTTCACAATTAATTGAAATTTGTAATAAACAGGGAGTACCTAGCACGGTAGACCCAAAAAAGAAAAATTTTTCACGTTATAGAAATGTAACGCTATTTAAACCTAATTTAAGTGAGCTTAAAGCAGGACTCAAAATTGATTTAGAAGAAGTAAATAATGCCTCCCTAAATGAAGCGGTTAAGCAATTACGTGAACATCTTCCTCATCAAAAAACCTTATTGACCTTATCTGAATACGGAGCTGCATATGCCGAACAGGGTTTGTTTCTACACACTCCTGCCCATAAGCGAAAAATCATTGATGTTTCAGGTGCTGGTGATACTGTTATTTCTATTATTTCTTTATGTATTGCCTTAGACTTGGATGCTAAGTTTAATTTAGCACTATCCAACTTAGCAGGAGGTCTTGTCTGTGAGCATGTAGGGGTTGTGCCAATTGATAAAAACACTTTGTTGGACGAAGCAATTCGATTAAAACTAAAATAAGGTGTTAGAGAGATTTAATCAATTCATTTATGACACCAAAAGCAGTGTACTTGGTATTGTCGGTTTTATTTCGACTATTGCTACGATGGCAACTATTGGGTTAATTATCTATGTTGTTGGGTTCCCTGCCACTGCAGAAAATATGACTTTCATAGAGAAGGTAATGGATGTCGTTTTTCAAGTTTTTGCCATTACCTATTTTGTGAAAGTAATTTATTCTTTTGAACGGATTAAATTTATTAAAGAAACAATTTATGAAGCCATATTGATGGTATTTATTTTGATTACGGCTATTGGTCACGCCCTTTTTTCTCAAGACATATTACATACCCTTACAGGATATTTTTCGCATATATCAGCTGAATCATTTAGAGAGATTTATCAAATTATTATTACAATTTCTATGCTTTACATTGTAGGTCAGAAATTTGTAAAGGCAAGTTCTTATGTTCACCTTTTAACAATTAATCCTGCGTGGACATTTATTTTAAGTTTTATTTTACTCATTAGCCTCGGTACAGGGTTATTATTATTACCCGAGATGTCTACACATGCTGGCGGTGCCAACTTATTGGATGCTTTTTTTACTTCGGTGAGTGCCTCTTGTGTAACAGGACTTATTGTGGTTGATACTGCAACGTATTGGACAATGAAAGGTCATTATGTACTGCTGTTTATGATGCAGTTTGGCGGGATTGGGATTGTTTCATTTGCTGCATTTTTCACTTCGTTTATGCGACATGGACTAGGCATTAAGCATCAAGTAGCAATGCAAGAATTTTTAGACTCTGAGTCATTATCTTCGGCTAAGAATATGCTTCGGAAAGTAATTTTAATTACACTTTTAATAGAGAGTTTGGCAGCAACGTTATTGTTTTTTACTTGGGGTTCTCAGGTAGAATTTACCCATTTGGGACAAAAAATATTTTATTCAATATTTCATGGTGTTTCAGCGTTTTGTAATGCTGGATTTAGCTTGTTTACAGATGGTTTATATCAAAATATTATCCGTGAGTCATATTTGTTTCAAGTTGTAATTGCTTGTGCAATTATTATTGGTAGTATCGGTTTTTCAACTATACAAGACGTACTTTCACCAAAAAAATTACGAGAACGTATTCAAAAACCTTGGAAAGACTGGGAGTTAGGAAGTAAGATTTCGATTTATACTTCTGCGGTACTTATACTTATCGGAATGCTTTTATTTTTTAGCATAGAGTATAATAATACTCTAGGAGAGCTTACTTTTTTTGAAAAAATGATTGCCTCTTTTTTTCAATCTGTTACAACCCGTACCGCTGGGTTTAATACGCTAGACTTTGGTGAATTTCTACAACCCACATTAATATTTATGATATTATTAATGTTTATCGGTGCATCGTCTGGTTCTACTGGTGGAGGTATCAAAACTTCTACATTCTTATTGATTACTGTATCAGCAATTGCGACCATTAGAGGAAAGAAAAATGTAGATTTAGGTAAACGTCATATTTCAAATGATTTGTTGTTTAAGGCTTTTTCTATTTTTGCTTTTGCTGCATTTTACAATCTTATGATGATTTTTGTATTATCAATAGTAGAACCTAATATTGATATTATACGAATTGTATTTGAGCAAGTATCAGCATTTGCTACGGTAGGATTAAGCACAGGGATTACAGCAGAGTTATCTTTAGTGGGGAAAATTATTATTATTTTTTCAATGTTTTTTGGTAGAATTGGCACATTAACATTGGCACTAGCATTAAGTACACGGGTTGAAAGTACTAATTATAAATACCCTAATGCACACTTATTAATTGGATAAAAATATGTTTGAAATTAATCATTATTTTGAAGGAAAAGTAAGTTCGTTAGCTTACGAATCAGTAGAGGGAAAATCAACTATTGGTGTGATGCAAGATGGCGAATATGAGTTTGGCACATCTAAACATGAGAAGATGACAGTCATTCAAGGAAAATTGACGATACAACGAAAAGGAAATAGCGATTGGGAGTCATATGGAGCTACAGAATCATTTGAAGTAGAGGCTAACTCTAGCTTCAAAGTAAAATCGGAGGGTAATACTTCGTATTTATGCCAATATTCATAAACTATTATTAGAATGAAATTATTTGAAGTTTACCCACTATTCGATATTACCATCACCAGAGGTAAAGGCTCATATATTTGGGATGATAAGGGAAATAAATACTTAGATTTATATGGTGGTCATGCCCCCGTATCAATAGGGCATTCTCACCCTCATTATGTCAAAAAAATTACAGATCAAATTTCAAAACTTGGTTTTTATTCTAACTCTATACAAAACCCTTTACAGCAAGAGTTGGCCGATAAATTAGGGGAGGCATCGGGTTATGACAATTATGAGTTATTCTTGTGCAACTCTGGAGCAGAAGCCAATGAGAATGCACTTAAACTTGCATCGTTTCATACAGGAAGAAAAAAAATCATTTCTTTCTCAAAGGGATTTCATGGGCGTACATCTCTTGTAGTAGCCATTACAGACAACCCTAAGATTATAGCTCCAGTTAACGAAACAGAAAACGCACTTATTTTACCTTTTAATGATGTATTGGCACTAAAGAAAGCCTTTGCACAACACGAAATATGTGCCGTAATTACAGAAGGGATACAGGGTTTAGCAGGTATTCATGAAGCGAGCCAAGAATTTATTCAAGCAATTCGGGATTTATGTGATGAGCATCAAGCAGTATATGTTTGCGACTCGGTACAATGCGGTTATGGGCGTAGCGGAAAATTCTTTTCTACCGATTATTATAATATAAAGGCAGATATTTATACAATGGCGAAAGCAATGGGAAATGGTTTTCCGATTGGAGGAGTACTCATTAGTCCTAAATTTGAAGCTAAATTTGGGATGTTAGGTACTACTTTTGGAGGAAGTCATCTTGCATGTGCAGCAGCGATAGCGGTATTAGAGGTTTATAAAAAAGAAAACCTTTTAACAAATGCTTTGAAAGTAGGTAGTTATGCGATTAAACAACTTCAATCAATAAAAGAAATAAAAGAAGTTCGTGGAAAAGGTTTAATGATTGGAATAGAGTTAGCAGAAGAATGTGCTTCGGTACGAAAAAAATTATTATTTGATTATAAAATATTTACAGGGACTTCGTCAGATAAAAAAACAATTCGTTTACTGCCAGCGCTTAACATTACGACTCAGGAGATTGATGTTTTTGTAGAAGCGTTAAAAAAATGTCTTTAACAAATGGCAAAAATTAAAACATCATATTTCTGTCAGAGTTGCGGAGGACAATCTTCAAAGTGGATGGGTAAATGTCCTTCTTGTAATGAGTGGAACACCATGGTGGAAGAGGTCATTCATAAAGAAGAAAAAAAAGCTTGGAAACAACAAAGTACTTCGAGTCAAGTCAGTAACAAACCAAGTACTATTGCGGAGATTAAATATGAAAGTCTTGACCGTATTTCATCGGGAGATAAGGAATTTGACCGAGTATTAGGCGGAGGAATTGTACAGGGGAGTATGGTGCTGATAGGTGGTGAGCCAGGCATCGGAAAATCTACTTTAATGTTACAAGTTGCTTTGGCAATTCGGCATTTAAAAGTACTTTATGTATCAGGAGAAGAAAGCAAGACACAAATCAAAATGCGAGCAGAACGTCTTTCTAGCCAATCTGATCATTGTTATATTTTATCTGAAACAAATACCCAAAATATTTTTAAACAAATAGAATTGTTAGAGCCAAATTTACTGGTGATTGACTCTATCCAAACACTGACATCTGCTCATATAGAGTCATCTGCGGGTAGTATTTCACAGGTGAGAGAATGCACGGCAGAGTTGATTAGGTTCGCAAAAGAAACTAGTACTCCTGTTTTTTTGATTGGACATATTACCAAAGAAGGTTCTCTAGCTGGACCAAAAGTATTAGAACACATGGTAGATACTGTACTCCAATTTGAGGGTGATAGACATATGAGCTATCGTATTTTAAGAACAATCAAAAATAGATTTGGACCTACTTCAGAGTTAGGGATTTATGAAATGACGGGTCAAGGTATGCGGCAAGTAACTAATCCCTCTGAGATTTTGCTTTCGCAAAGAGAAGAATCGCTAGCGGGAGTAAGTATTGCCTCTACATTAGAAGGTAACCGTCCTTTATTGGTAGAAATACAGGCTTTGGTTAGTAATGCTGCTTATGGGACTCCTCAGCGTAGCTGTACGGGGTATGATGCTAAGCGGTTGAATATGCTACTTGCCGTACTTGAAAAAAGATGTGGGTTTAGACTAGGTACTCAAGATGTTTTCTTGAACATTGCAGGAGGAATAAAAGTAGATGATCCAGCTATTGATTTAGCAATTTGTGTAGCAATAGTTTCTAGTTATAACGAAATGACAATTCCGATTAACTTTTGTTTTGCCGCAGAAGTTGGCTTAGGAGGAGAGGTAAGAGCAATTAGTCAAATAGAAAAAAGAATTAGCGAAGCAGAAAAGCTAGGTTTTGAAAAAATTTTCATATCAAAACATAACAAATTATCAGTAGATTTCAGTAAATTAAAAATCGAAGTGAACAGTGTCACTAAAATTGATCAAGTAATTTCTTATTTATTCGGATGATGAATCGTGTTTTTATTCTTGTGTTTTGCTTATTGACTAACCTAGCTTATGGTCAAACACTAAAACTATTTAAAACTATAACAGGAGACATCACTCCTAAATCTATTGTGTATACTCCAAAAGGAATGTTTGCACAAAATATGATGTATTCTCATAGCATTACTGTATATGACTCATTAGGAAATTTAACACATACAATTATAGATAAAGTAGAAGCAGATTTATTGAATGATTCTACCCTTAGCGGTTCTTATGAAGGTTCACCTGTAGAGGCAGCGTATACACCCGACTCTAACTATATTTGGGTGTCTAATTATCAAATGTACGGTAAAGGTTTTAATAAGCCTGGAGTGGATGCTTGTGGTATTGATACTAGTTTAGATAAAAGTTATTTATATAAAATTGATCTCAATACTAAAAAAATTATGTCTACTGTCAAAGTAGGAGCTGTACCTAAGTATTTAGCTATTACTCCTGACAACAAATATTTATTGGTAAGTAATTGGTGTAATGGAAATATAAGTATAGTAGATTTAAAACATGAGTACTTAATACGTGATATCAGTATTGGTAAATACCCAAGAGGAATTGCTATTGATGCAGACTCTCGTTATGCTTATGTAGCTGCAATGGGAGAAGAAAAACTTGTGCGTATTGATCTTAAAACTTTTGAAAAAGAAGTATGGAAAAATATAGGGAAAGGGCCTAGACATATTTGTATAGATGATAAAGGAGGATTTTTATATGTTTCTTTAAATAAGGAGAGTGCTATTGCTAAGGTCTCTTTGTATACCAAAAAGACTGTTAAGAAGATGTGGTCTGGGCTTACGCCGAGGAGTATGGTTTTGTCTACTGATAAGAAATCATTATATGTGGTTAATTATAACTCTAGCACAGTATCAAATATAGACACAAAAACCATGAGTTTAGGAGAAAATACTGTGAAAACAGGTATCCACCCAATTGGAATTGCTTATGATCACGATAATGATAGAATATGGGTAGCCTGCTATACAGGTAGTATTATGATTTTTGATTGTGAAAAACAAAAACCTGCATTGGTCGTAAAAGAAGTTACACCAACTGTTGTAAAGGAGACAAAATCAATAGATGAATCAAAAATAACACCTGAAATAGCTAAGGTTGAGAACAAAATGAAGCCCAATCCTGTTGTAACTAAAAAAATAGGAGTAGGTAATTATTATGTAATTGTTGGTGTGTTTGGGAGTCAAGATAACGTGAGTAAGATGTTAAATAAATGTACAAAATTAGGTTATGATGGAGAGTCATTTGCTTATAAAAATGGTTTAACAGCAATTAGCTGTGGGCGTAGCCTCACATTACAAGAATCTAAAAAAATAAAAGAAAAAGCCAAACAGGATTTTGGTAGTGCTTGGGTCTTAAAGCGATAAAAATGGCATATACAGGATTTGGTATTGCACTAGCTTGGCCACAAACTTATTGTAAGCAAGCAGGAGCTTGGTATGACCCTATTACTAGTTTTTTTGGGTTTAATAAAAACAACTATTATAAAGCTGGACATGCTGCCTTAGTTTTAATTAATGATAAAGGGGTCTGTTATTATTTCGATTTTGGGCGTTATCATGCACCACATCAGCACGGGAGAGTGAGGTGCTCAAGCACTGATTTTGACTTAATAGTAAATACAAAAGCCGTTTTAAAGAAAAAAGAAATTCTAAATTACGGGGAGGTCTTGAATGAATTGCAACAAAACCCTGCCTGCCACGGAGAAGGAGAATTACATGCTGGATATACAAGGATTAATTTTGAAAAAGCTTACGCCAAAGCTATAGAAATGGTGGAAAAAGAAGCAACTCCTTATGGACCCTTTGTAAGAAAAGGAACTAATTGTTCACGATTTGTAAATACTGTATTACAGGCAGGAAAAATTAACTTCTGGTCGAGTTTAAAGATGAATTATTACGTACCTTTTACTCCCACACCACTGAATAATGTACGCTCGCTAAAATCGGTAACAATTATTCCTCAGCAATTGAGCGGCGATATTTTTTATCCTGAGTGTAAATTAACTAAAGAGCGTTTGCAGTCTATACTACCTGCTCCTGAAAAGACTGAGAACTTGCCGAAAAACGCACAATGGCTTGGAGGAGAAGGAGGAGGTTCTTGGTTTTCAATTAACAAGGCTGGTAGTTTTTATCAAGTTACACGATTTTCTCTGCAAGGAATTATAGAATGTGAAGGATTATTTAAGACAGAAAAAAAGATGCCTGTAGAGAGCTTAAAAAACATCACCTACCCAAGTCATTGCCAAAAGGTAAGCCTTAGTTATGATGATGAAGTGTATGTTCTGACTAGAATGGAAATGTAGGTTTTGACAGATTTTATATATTCCGTTTCTCGTATGGGTAGCAATCAGTACTAAATATTTCTAGAGTAATTTGCTTAGAGTCTTCGACAATACAAACAAGCTCATTAAAATTATGAAAAAAAAGGAATTTCTACCTCACCCCTCATACTAGTCTATTTCGTAGCTTTTATTTTTTGAAGAATAATCTTTTTCTCCGTATTAGTTTTAGCAAGATTCAAAGCAAGTTGTAAATATTCTATTACTTTATTCTTATTAATGTTTTCATGCAAATAATCTTTCTTACTGTTAATTTTCTAACCTTTCTTTCTCTTCTTCTTCTTTTGCTATTTGCTTTCGATAAGGCATAATACCAGTTTAACTATAATATGAGTCTAATTTAGATTGAATTGTTTTTTGCAATATCGAGGAAAAATGATTTAGCATAACTGGTTACGGTAAATTATTTTAACGAAGAGAGTGTAAAAACAAACAGGATAAATGACTTGTCTTATAGTTAAAATGGTATAAGTCCTATTTAATGCTGCAATAGGTGAATATTCTATTTGTAACAAATGGTTGTACAATTGAAGAATGTTTTCCCATTTTAAAGCACTTTCTTTTTGAGTATGCCAAAAAGAAATTCCAGCCTCTAAGTGATATTTTGTAGCCTCTCCTTTGGCGGAAATATTTAAATAATCCTTTCCTTTTTCAATTAAATCGGTATCCCATTTTTCTTTATTCTGATTATCGTATAAAATAAGGTGACCTTCCATATTTGTTCTTGCTTTAAAGCGAGAAGAGTGAAAGCACAATAAAGCCATTACTCTGTTCAAGTATCATTAAGATTCAGCGCTGGTCACTGCCCATTCGGGAAACGGAACACAATCGAGTAGACGGCTGACTACCAGATT
>CAZEGV010000039.1:0-24931 GCA_964511645.1 uncultured Cytophagales bacterium | reverse complement strand
AAAAAAGATATAGTGTAGAGCCTGACCGCATGAGCCGTCCTTTTGGCGAATGTGGGAACGCCCAAGTGCCAAAAATAATATATAAAAAAAGGCTACACATAATCTGTGTAGCCTTTTAAATTCAATTAATTAAGCATTTTGTGCTTTTATTACGTTAAGTGCAGACCCTGCAATAAACCATTCGATTTGTTGTGTGTTATAAGTATGGTTACATACAATATTATCACTGCTTCCATCTTTGTGGCTTATTTTAAGTGTGACTGGTTTACCTGGTGTAAATGATGCTAAATCAAGAGTGTCAAACGTGTCGTCTTCTTTGATTAAGTCATAATCAGAAGGGTTTGCAAATGTAAATCCTAGCATACCTTGTTTTTTAAGGTTGGTCTCATGGATACGTGCAAATGATTTTACAATTACAATACGAACACCTAAGTGACGAGGTTCCATGGCAGCATGTTCTCTTGAAGAGCCTTCTCCGTAATTTTCATCTCCTATTACGATAGAGGCAACGTTTGCAACTTTGTAAGCTCTTGCTGTAGCAGGTACTTCACCGTATTCACCAGTTAATTGATTTTGTACTTTGTTAGTAGCTCCGCCAAATGCATTTACAGCTCCAATCAAACAATTGTTAGAAATATTGTCAAGGTGACCTCTGTATTTTAACCATGGTCCAGCCATAGAGATGTGGTCAGTTGTACATTTTCCTTCTGCTTTGATTAATAGCTTAATTCCTGTGATTTCTTTTTTGTCCCAAGGAGTAAATGGGGTTAGTAGTTGAAGTCTTTCAGAGTCTGGAGATACATTAATAGTAATACCTGAGCCATCTGATGCAGGAGCTTGGTAGCCATTGTTTTCTACTGTAAATCCTTTTGAAGGTAATTCGTCTCCTTTAGGCGGGTCTAATTTTACTTGCTCTCCTTTATTATTTGTTAGCGTATCTGTGATTGGATTAAAGTCTAATCTACCTGATATTGCTACTGCGGCAACCATTGCTGGTGAAGCTACAAAGGCGTGCGTATTAGGGTTTCCATCTGCTCTTTTAGAGAAGTTTCTGTTAAATGAGTGGATGATAGAGTTTTTAGCACCTTTGTCAGCATCTTTTCTAGCCCATTGTCCAATACATGGTCCACAGGCATTAGTAAAGATTGTAGCACCAAGGTCAGTAAATGGTTTTAATAAACCATCTCTGTCGGCGGTGTATCTTACTTGCTCAGAACCTGGGTTGATTCCAAATTCAGCTTTTGTTACTAATCCTTTGTCTACGGCTTGTTTAGCAATTGAAGCTGCTCTTGCCAAATCTTCATAAGATGAATTGGTACAAGAACCAATTAGCCCCCATTCTACATCTAGTGGCCAATCGTTTTTGACTGCCTCAACTTTCATGTCGGCTACAGCAGTAGCTCTGTCTGGAGTAAATGGACCGTTTATATATGGTGTTAATTCGTCAAGGTTAATTTCGATTACTTGATCAAAGTATTGCTCTGGGTTGGCGTACACTTCAGCATCTGCTGTTAAGTGTTCTTTGATTCCATTGGCTGCGTCAGCTACATCATTTCTGTCTGTAGAACGTAAGTAACGCTCCATAGACTCGTCATAACCAAATGTAGAAGTGGTTGCACCAATTTCTGCACCCATGTTACAGATAGTACCTTTACCAGTACATGATAATGATTTGGCACCTTCTCCAAAATATTCTACGATACAACCTGTACCGCCTTTTGTGGTTAGGATACCAGCTACTTTAAGGATAATGTCTTTAGCAGAAGTCCAGCCGTTAAGTGTTCCGGTAAGTTTTATTCCTATTAGTTTAGGAAATTTAAGTTCCCAAGCCATTGCTGCCATTACGTCTACAGCATCAGCACCACCTACACCGATAGCAACCATTCCTAGTCCACCAGCATTTACAGTGTGTGAATCTGTTCCAATCATCATTCCACCTGGGAAAGCATAATTCTCAAGTACTACTTGATGAATAATTCCTGCTCCTGGCTTCCAGAATCCAATTCCGTATTTATTAGATACTGAACCTAAAAAATCAAATACCTCTTTATTAGTAACGTCTGATCTTTTTAAATCTGCACTAGCACCTTCTTTTGCTTGAATCAAGTGGTCGGCGTGTACAGTAGTAGGTACTGCTACTTGATTTTTTCCGGCTTGCATAAACTGCAATAAAGCCATTTGTGCCGTAGCATCTTGACATGCAATTCTGTCTGGTGAAAAGTTTACATAGTTTTCTCCTCTAGTAAATGATTCACTAGGTAAGGCACCTGGTTTGTCATTTTTTTCATCCCACAGGTGAGTGTAAAGGATCTTTTCTGATAGTGTCAATGGTTTTCCAACCACTTTTCTTGCCGCCTCTATTCTTTCTGGAAATTTAGAATAAAGGGCTTTTATCATTTTAATATCAAAAGCCATATTATTAATTATGTATAGTTTGGATTCTATTTTCTTCTGTGCGAATTTAAAAAAATATCAGATTGAATGGTAATTTTAGAGCAGTTAAAAAAAATAAAATAAATTGTTTTGAGCCAAAAAAGATAGTTAAAGGGCTTTTTGTATAAAAACCCTGTTATTTAAATGTATTCTAAATAGTTTCTTATGAAAAATCAATATCTGTGATACCTCTTATAGGTACAGATACTCCGTCTTTAAGCGATACAAACTCTTCGCCTACTCCCCAAATAGTAGTATCTAATCTTTTAAAAACTCCTTCTGTAGTTTTTAAATGGATTTTTACTTTTCTTTTATATAGATTTCCTAAGACTAAAGCCCTGTTTAGTTTGTAACGGCGGATTGATTTTTGTTCTTTTTCGGATAAAACATCTTCATCACCAAAAAGTAATCTGCGAACTCCTTCTCTTGTAATTTCCATATATAAAGTGATTTTTAATTGTACTAAATGCGACTTTTATCAGTTTACGGATAGGTTTGGTAGAAGGTTACGTTTTTTTATGGGTAAATTCTTTTGGGTCAGTGTAACAATTGTAGTTTTCATTTACTCATCACTAGCATATATACTATCATTTTATTAAATTTGCGGACTTAATGGTTAAACGATATGATTTTAAGTGAAGCATATAATAAAAAGTTAAATCCCAATTCAAGGATATAGATGGGGAGAGTATTGTCCCACGGTTTTTGTTCTGTTCCTCATTTAAAAATATCGAAACCCTACTGAATGTCTAAATTCATTATAAAAATAGCTAGTAAAATGGATCTCTATCACGCACAGACAATTTGTGACGAGATGGCAGAGAGTGCAAAAGCGAGAGGCACAGGTATTGCTAAGCGTAGTCCAGAGTATATTCAGCTTAAGATGTCTGAAGGGAAAGCTATTATAGCTATTTATAAAGAAGATAACAGTGTGGCAGGTTTCTGTTATATAGAGAGTTGGGGGCATAATAAATTTGTTGCTAATTCTGGGCTCATTGTTTTTCCAGAGTATAGAAAGCATGGTTTAGCACGAAAAATAAAGGTGAAAGCTTTTGAACATTCACGTGAGAAATTCCCTAAAGCAAAATTATTTGGACTTACCACTAGTTTTGCCGTGATGAAGATTAATTCTGAGCTAGGTTATCAACCTGTTCCTTTTTCTGAACTTACTGATGATAACGAGTTTTGGAAAGGTTGCCAAGCTTGTGTCAATTATGAGATTTTACAAAATAAAGACCGAAAAAATTGCTTGTGTACAGGCTTGCTTTATGATCCTAAGTCTAAAAAGTCTAAATGGGATTTTATTAGTGAGTTTTCTTTCGTTAAACGGTTAAAACGAATTAAAGAAAGTCTTTTTTTGAGTTTCTCACCCGCATAATATTTTATATCTGAGAGATTTTAATAATGTTTACTGGGCAAGCCTTGGCTGCGGCTTCATTTTCTTCTAAGTTTTCATCCCCTGTTCGGATTGTAAAATGTCCTTTTTTGTTTTTAGCGCATAACAGTACACTTTTCCCATCTTTTTTGGACATTCTCCAAAATTCTGGTGCAAGCTCTACACAGTAATTACAACCGATACATCTCTCTCTTATTTGAGTGATAATAACCATTTTAGGCAGGAACTACTTTGTAAAGTTTGTCATTCATACGAATTCTTTCATCAACTTTAAAAGAAATTTCCTCTCCTTTTTTTGCATCCTTCACTACCTTCCCATCTACTCTGATTTCTTCAATAGTTTGTTCTAGTACGCCAGTAGTTGGTCCTGTAACTAGTATTTTGTCACCTACTTTTAATGAATGAGATTCCAACTTAAACTCTCCTACATTGATTTTAGGATAGTAGTGTAAGCCTTTTCCAAGAAAAACCTTTTTTTGTGTTGCCGAAGAATCTTTTTTCTTTGACCATTCCCCCATCTTTTGCCCAAGATAATAACCACTCCAGAAACCTTTGTTATAAACTGATTCTAGGCGTTTCATCCATGCTGCTACCTTCTCTTCGTTATAAGTACCATCATAATAAGAGTCAATTGCTTCTCTATAGCATTCTATTACAGTTTTTACGTATTCAGGAGCTCTTCCTCTCCCTTCTATTTTCATTACCGTAATACCTGTATCAAGCAGTTGATCCAAAAAATCAATCGTACACAAATCTTTTGGTGACATAATGAACTCATTGTCAATTAATAGCTCGTTTCCTTCGTCATCTTTTACAGTATAAGACCTACGGCAGTTTTGAATACAAGCACCTCTATTGGCAGAAGAATTGTGTGAGTGTAAACTCAAATAGCATTTTCCAGAGACCGCCATACATAATGCTCCGTGAGCAAAAACTTCAATTTGAACAAGTTTCCCTGATGGTCCACGTACATCTTCTTTGATTACAGCATCTGCAATGTCTTTCATCTGCTTGACGCTTAGCTCACGAGCCATTACCATTACATCGGCAAACATTGCGTAGAATTTTACCGTTTCAATGTTGGTGACATTTACTTGGGTAGAAATGTGTACTTCCATCCCAGCTTGCTTGGCATAGCTAATAGCGGCTTGATCGGCTACAATGATTGCAGAGATTCCGCTTTCTTTTGCTTGTGTTATGATTCTCTTGACTAAATTTAAGTCATGGTCATACACAATAGTGTTTAATGTGATATAAGACTTAGCACCATAAGAAGCACATAATTCTGCTACCTCTTCTAGGTTATCTAAAGTAAAATTCATAGTAGCTCTTGCTCTCATATTGAGCTGCTCTACACCAAAATATACTGAGTCCGCGCCTGCTTTTAATGCAGCTGTCATTGATTCAAAGTTCCCAGCGGGAGCCATTAATTCTATTCTGTTCTTATCCATTTTTATAAATCTGAATGCAAAGATAAGTAAAAACCAGAGGTATCATTTTAAAATCTGTGATATTCTCTTTCTTTTCTAGAAAAGAAAGAGAATATCTATGTTATCATAGGAATTAATATGTAGTTTTACTGATAAAATATACCCTTAATTGATGATTAAGAATCAAGAGCTAATTAATATTGTGATTCCGTGTTATAACGAAGGTGAAAACACAGAAGTTGTAGTAAGTGCTTTGCAGGAAGTACTGAAAGAATATAATTTCACTATTATTTTGGTCGATGATGGAAGCTGTGATGATACTTTATCGTACTTGATTGAATTGAGTCAAGAGTTCTCTAATGTTAAGTATCTTTCTTTATCACGTAATTTTGGTCATCAAATCGCATTAAAAGCAGGTTTGGATGTGTCTGATGGACATTGTGTCATTAGTATGGATGGTGATATGCAACATCCCCCATCTATTTTACCAACCCTGATAGAGAAATGGAGAGAGGGGAATGATATTGTTTTTACCAAAAGAGAAATAGATGAAAAAGCATCTTTTTTTAAACGGTTTACATCATCTCTTTTTTATAAAATAATTAACAACCTGTCTTATATTAGAATTGAAGAGGGGTCAGCTGATTTTAGGTTGATTGATCAAAAAGTAGCAATTGCTATTAAACAGTTTAATGAGCAAGATATCTTTTTAAGGGGTTTGTTTCAATGGGTGGGATATAAAACAACTTATGTTAAGTTTACTCCAGGAGAAAGATTTAGTGGGACTACAAAATATTCTACCCGAAAAATGCTACAGTTGGCTTTAGCAGGGATTACCTCTTTTAGCGTTAAGCCTCTTCGGTTGGCTTTTTATATTGGATTGGTATTATCGATGGTTGGTTTTTTGTATGGATTTGTAGCGTTATTCACTTATTTTTTCACGAATAAAAATATTACAGGTTGGACTTCTCTTATTATTTTTACCACATTTATAGGAGGTTTTCAATTATTGACCTTAGGAATTTTGGGAGAGTATATTGGTAAACTATTTATTCAAGCCAAGCAAAGACCATTATACTTAATTAAGAAGCATAATATTAAAGATGAGAGCTAAACAAATATTATTGAGTTTTGATGTAGAAGAATTCGATACTCCTACATTAGACTATGGAAAAGAACTTTCGCTAGAAGAACAATTCAAAGTATCTACAGAAGGTTTGATGAATGTTTTGATTCTTTTAGATAAGTATAATGCTAAAGCAACATTCTTTACAACTGCTAATTATGCTATTCATCATCCCGAACTGATGAATGAAATTGCAGAAAAACACGAAATTGCTTCTCACGGTTATTACCATTCTACATTTGATTACAAGGATTTAAAAAAATCTAAAGATAAATTAGAAGAAATCATCAATAAACCCATTGTTGGTTATAGAATGGCTCGTATGATGCCTTTGGATAAAAACGAGATATCAAAAGCAGGTTATACTTATGATTCATCAGTACACCCTACTTATATACCAGGTAGGTATAATAACTTAAAAGAACCTAGAACTTTTTTTAAAATCAAAGATTTACTAGAAATACCGGCATCAGTTTCTCCTATCTTGAGATTTCCTTTGTTTTGGTTAACCTTTCATAATTTTCCGTTTTGGTTTGTCAGACACCTCTCTAGTAAAACACTTAAAAAAGACAATTACCTGAATATTTATTTCCATCCTTGGGAGTTCGTTAATTTAAGAGATAAAGAAAAGTTTGGATTGCCTTTTTATATTACAAATAGGTCAGGAAAAAAATTATTAAATAATTTAGAGAAATTCATTGTTTGGGGTCAGAAAAGAGCTGAATTTACAACTTTTCAAGAATTTATAAAGTATGAGTAAAATAATATTGTTCTTTAATAAGGTTATTCAGTCAAGACAAAAAACATTTCTTTTTGTCTCCTTCTTTTATATACTATCACATGTTTTTTTCTTGAACCTACCTCCTCAAGGGGCTCATGTGTGGAGGCAGTGTAATACTTCTGCTGTGGCAAGAAATTTCGTAGAGGAAGACATGAATGTTTTCTGTCCACGTGTGGATAGTAGGGGTGATACAGAAGGAGTTACAGGGATGCAATTTCCTTCCTTTGAGATAAGCGTAGCTTTAATTAGTAAAGCATTAGGTGGGTATCATGAGTCGATTAATAGGATCGTCTCTTTTTTATTTTTTGGCTTAGGACTTTATTTCTTTTATGAATTATTGGTCTTTTTATCGAATAGTAAAAGGATAGGTTTTTTTGGCGTTTGGGCATTTATGTGGAGTCCAGTATTGTATTATCATTCAACCAATGCCTTGCCAGATATCTTGGCATTATCAGCATCTATTGGCGGGTTGTTGTATTTCTTGAAATGGAATACTTTACGTAGTAATAAGTATATCTTTTTAGCACTCTTTTTTACAACTTTAGCAGGCTTAACCAAACTTCAGTATTTGTCTTTTGGTGCTTTGGTTTTAGTGACGGTAATTCAAGGATTGATGAGTAAAAGCTATTCTATAAAAGAGATGATAATGATTTTTTTATACGGAGGAATTTCATTTTTCACATCAGTAGCGTGGTATGTTTATGCCGATTATTTAATAGAAACCTCTGGCTTACATGATTTTGGTTTAATTTTAAGACCTTTAACTGATGTTAAAGAAATTGTAACCATCGTTTTGACAAACCTATTTGTAGACTTACCAGAGTATATATTAGGTTTTACTAGTGTTGTACCTTTTGTTTTTGGGTTTGTTTACTTAGTAAAGTCTAGACTACGTCAGTCTAGCTTGTTTATTGGGTTTCTTGTTTGGGTTCTAGGCTTAATTGTGTATTATATTTTAGAATTAGAAGAGATGAAGTCTCATACATATTATTTGTTTCCTACATTTATTATTTTATTCATGTTGGTTGCAGTAGGTTTAAATTCCTTATGGGATAAATACACTAAATGGATGATGTTGTTGATGGTCTTAATGCCTTTTTTGGCGTTTGCTAGAGTACATCATCATTGGTTAAGCGGAGGGAGTAATTTGCCTTCAGAGTTTACCGCCAAAGAGAGTAGAACGAAAATCGATAACCTTATTCCAAAAGGAAGTATCACAATAGTAGGGATAGATGGGTCAAGATGCGTTTATCATTATTACGCACACACAAAAGGTTTTTCATTTACTCGAAAGGGAGAGTTGTTAGAAGTGATTACTAACGAAAATGGAAAGTCTAAAATAAGGATAGAATCCTATATCAATAGAGGTGCGGAATATCTTATTGTTGACAACAAAGAAATTGAGGACTTTCCTGAGTTATGGATATATCTCTCAGAAGAGAAATATATAGGAAAGACGTTAAGGTTATTTAAATTGAAAAACCCCTTATAGGTTTATAGTTGTTGTCACCCTACCCATTCACCTGTTAAGTACATGTGAAAATAGTGATATTGAATAATGACATTTAATACAATTAGAGTATATGAGTACCATTTTTTTCTTTTGGTAAAACTAAATATCCATAATAGGATATAGGCAGATATACCAATTAATAGTAGTCCAAAGATTAAAGGTTCTTCGTGATTGTAAAAACTAACTAAGCTAGCTAGTAGTGTACTTACTATTATAAGGTGAGTCTTTTTTAATTCATATTTTTGTAGAAAGTGAATACCAAAAACAATAAAAAAGGATGTCCCACCTATGTACCTATTAAGACTAAACATACTTCCACCTTGAAACAATAAGATAAAAACAAACATTTCAGCTATAAAAACTATGGAAAACAACCAGTCATCTCCAGGTTTGAATATGAAATTTCGTTTAGTGATAGTTTGAAGAAAATGGTAACAAAGTAATATTAATGCAATCAGTCCAAAATAAGAATGAGTAGTGTCAAGTGGTAGATTGTACTTTCCTCTCCATGTAGTAAGTGGGAATGATGGCACTTGAATGTGATGATTCCACGCATCTTGTGCTTGATAGAAGACAAACCATTGACCAACTTGAGTCCATTGTATGTACGCTACAATTAATACGGATAAAAAACCTGTTAATATTAATAAAAAGTATCTTGGTTTTATAGAATGAGAACGCCATGTATTATTAAATATAAGATAAATAAGAGGGGCTAGAAAAAAAAGAGCCGAAGACCTTTCTAGCGAAGCTAGAAAAATTCCGATAAAACATAAGAAATATTTTTTACGATATAACCCAATTAAAATTAAGGTCGTGAAAAAGAAAAATAGTGATTCAGAGTAAGGTATGAAAGTAAATAATAAAGAAGGGGTGGTAGCAATTAATAAAGTTTGAACTTTCGTTAGCTTATAAGTATTTGAAATAATGAGTGTTGTACATAAAAACAAACAATAATTAAAAATAGATATACCGATTGCTGATAGATTTGAAATCTTCCATAGATAGGGGAAAAGTGGAAAAAAGGCAATGTTAGACTGCTTGTCTTTGTCGAATTGGTAACCATGCTCTATGATTGACTGATACCAACCTACATCCCAGTGAGCAAGGTTTTCGTTTGAAGGAAAGACAGTGACAATGTTGAGTACGTACAATATTGAATAGCCTCCTAAAAAAACAATAGGAAGTGATAATATCAGTTTTAAATGATTAGTCATTTACTCTTCCAACAACTGAAGTAACTCATCAATATTAGGGATAATAATGATTTCGATACGTCTATTTTTTGATTTAGCTTCTTTGCTGTCGCCACTTACTTTTGGTAGATGTTCGCCCCGACCAGAGGCTACTACTTTTTTAGGATTAATTTTATTACTAACTAATACTTTTACAATAGAAGTAGCACGCAGTACACTTAAGTCCCAGTTGTCCTTGATTACTCCGCTACCTCTATAAGGTACATCATCTGTATGACCTTCCACCATAATGGTAAAATCATCGGGGTTTTGAGCTAAAGCCCCTGCCAACTTACTTAAGGCTTGATTCCCTTTGGTGTCAATTGAGTAGCTACCAGATTTGAATAATAATTGTTCTTCCAAAGAAACATAAATTTTCCCATCTTTTACATTAACAGTAAGCTCGTCTTGGTTAAATCCTAACAATGCTTTCGAGATTTTTTTACGCATTGCTTTTACTGACGCTTCTTTTTGTGCGATTAAACTTTCGAGTTCTTTTACACGTTTTTCTCTATCGTTAAGGTCTTCTTTAAGCTTGTCGATTTTTCCTTCTCTTTTTTCTAAATTTTTATTAAGAGATGAAATGTTTTTCTTTTCAGCTTCCAGTTGTTTATTTTGAGCATCTACAGCTTCCATTAGCAAGCTTACTTTTTTCAGTTGCTTACTTAGGTTACGGGCATCTTTGTCTGAGATATTTTCTAATTTTTTGTAATCATCGGCTAAATCACTGTATCGAACACCATAATTACTCGTATCTGTAGCTAGGCGGATTACATTACTGTCGCAATTTATAAGTGATTGGTTAGTAATTGCTAACACTGTTTGAAGAGAGTCGCTTAGCTTAATTAACTCATCTTTATCTAGCTCAAGCAAACTTTTTCGTTGTGCTAACTCTTCATATTTTTTCTTAGAAATAACACAAGAAGACGCTGTTAAGATACAAAAAACAATCAATAATATACGATTCATACTCATAGCTAAAATGGATTTACTTTATTACGTTCACAATTTACTTTTATTTTATGAACTGATAAAAGAGTTTAACTTTCTTTTTTAAGAAAGTTATTCAGATACTCATAGGTCAAGTCAAGCAATGTTGTTCTGGATTCCAAAGATGCCCAAGCAATATGCGGACTCATTATCAGTTTGTTTTTGTTTTTCATGCTTAGTAAAGGGTTGTTTGAGTCGATAGGTTCTTGCTCAAAAACATCTATTCCAGCCCCCATTATAACTTTGTTGTCAATCGCTTTCGCTAAATCTGCCTCCTTAATAATTCCGCCCCGACCAGTGTTGAGTAAAATAGCATTTGGTTTCATCCAAGACAGTTCCTTTTCTGCTACAAGATATTTAGTATTGGCATTGAGCGGAGCGTGAATGGATACAATATCAGAAGATTTTAGTAAAACTTGTAAACTCTTTTGAGGATAAGGTGCATCGTTGTTTTTTCCAGAAGTTGAATAATAAGAGACTCTAGCACCAAATATTTCGGCAATTTGTGCTACTTTTTTTCCAATTGAACCCAAACCAATGATGCCAAATTCTTTTCCTTTTAGTTCTGTGTAAGGTTTGTCCAAATGGGTAAAGATGGGACTGTTAACATAACCATTATTTACATAAGTGTGGTAATAAGAAGTTTGATGTAGTAGAGATAATAAAAGAGAAAAAGTGTGTTGAGCTACACTATCGGTCGAATATCCTGCTACATTTTGCACTATAATACCTCTGTTCGTGGCAGCGTTCAAATCTATATTGTTAGTGCCAGTTGCTAGGATACCTATATAACGCAAAGACTTACATTGACTTATCATGTGCTTATTTATGACTACTTTATTAGTCAGTATAATCTCTGCTTCTTTGATTCTGTCAAGCGTTTGCTCGCTACTCGTTTTTTCGTAACTAATGAAATCTCCTAAACTGTTAAAACGATTTAGGGAAGGCATATCGCCTAAAGTACTTGCGTCTAATAAAACTATTTTCATCTAATGGCTTGTCTCTAGTTGTTTTACTTATTATATTTAAAATAAGCTTTTTTTTATGACTTTAAAAACAGAATTGTGATACAAATTATTAAGGACGATCCTTGGTTAGCGCCTTACGAAGGAGAAGTAAGTAATAGAATCAAAAGATATCAATCGCTTAAAGCTAGAATAGAAAAAGATTTCGGGTCATTATATGACTTTGCTGATGGACATCATTATTTTGGTATTCAGTATGATGAAAAAATGAAAGGCTGGCATTATAGAGAGTGGGCACCAGAAGCACAAGCTCTATCTTTTGTAGGAGACTTTAACAATTGGGACAATCAAGCACATTTACTTAAAAGGATAGGTTATGGAGTTTGGGAAGTTTTTATCCCAGAGACGAGTGGATTTGGGATTGGAAGCAATTATAAATTATGGCTCAAGGGGAAAGATGGAAAGGAAGCTTTAAAAATACCAGCTTACGCTGAATATATCGTTCAAGATCCCAGTACAAATGAGTTTTGTCCTCAAGTTATTTCAACAGACTTTAAATGGACGGACCAGAAATTTAGTAATGAAATAAAAACACCAATTATTTATGAATGCCACATTGGGATGGCACAAGAAAAAGAAGGGGTTGGTACATACTTAGAATTTATAAAAAACAACCTCCCTAGGATTAAAAAAACAGGTTATAATTGTATTCAAATTATGGGAATCCATGAGCATCCGTATTATGGTTCTTTTGGTTATCATGTATCTAATTTTTTCGCATCATCATCTCGATTTGGAACTCCTGTCGAGTTGAAAAAACTCATCGATACTGCTCATAATATGGGAATATCCGTGATTATGGATGTCGTACACTCTCATTCTGTAAAAAACATTGTAGAAGGATTGAATAATTTTGATGGATCAGGGCATCACTATTTTCACGAAGGAGAAAGAGGTAATCACCCTTACTGGGATTCTAAATGCTTTGATTATGGTAAAACAGAAGTACAAAGATTTTTGTTATCAAATATCCGTTATTGGTTAGAAGAATTTCATTTTGATGGATTCAGGTTTGATGGTGTCACATCTATGCTTTACCACCATCATGGTCACATTACATTTGATCATTATGACAAATACTTTAAAGATGGGATAGAGCATGATGCAGAAGTTTATTTGATGTTGGCTAATGATTTGATACATGAGATTAAACCCAATACACTAAGTATAGCTGAAGACATGAGCGGTATGCCTGGGCTCTGCCGAAGCATTGCAGATGGAGGTTATGGTTTTGATTACCGTCTAGCAATGGGCTTACCTGATTATTGGATTAAAATCCTCAAGCATTTAGAAGATGAAAACTGGAACGTACATGAGATATACAAAACACTTACAGATAGAAGGTGGGCAGAAAAAAATATTTCTTATGCAGAATCTCACGATCAAGCATTAGTAGGGGACAAAACCCTTGCCTTTTGGCTAATGGACAAAGAGATGTACACCTCTATGTCCAAAAAGACCCCTAGTTTGATTGTAGATAGGGGAATGGCCTTGCATAAGATTATTCGTTTTATCTCGATGGTGCTAGGTGGAGATGCTTATATGACTTTTATAGGGAATGAATTTGGTCACCCAGAGTGGATGGATTTTCCAAGAGAAGGGAATGACTGGAGTTATAAATATGCCCGTAGACAATGGTCGCTAGTAGATAATACTGAGCTTAAATATGAATATCTCAATAACTTTGAGCAAGACATGCTTGCCGTACAAACAGAATATGATTTTCTATCTGAGCCCAAAGTGGAGGAACTCAATATTGACCAAGACAATCATACGATAGTTATAAAAAGAGGAGAGCTAATATTTGTATTTAATTTATCTCCTCATCATTCGGTAGCTAATTATAAATTTTATGTACCCAATGCAGGTGAGTATTCACTAGTCTTTAATTCGGATGAGATTCAGTACGGAGGTTTTTCTCGATTAGATTCAAAAACAAAGTACAATACGATTTCCAAAAATGGAGAGGCTTACCTGTCTATTTATAATGTAAATAGAGCAGTACAAGTTTTTAAAATAAATAATTAGAAGCTTCCCTTTCACTACGTTCACAGGGCTATTTCGCCCCGATGGTCGGGCTATCGCTACTCAATCTTTTTTATTTCTATGATTTTTGCACTTTGACAAGCTCAGTATGGCAAAATCATAGAAATAAAAAAGGATTTCAAACAAACCGCTCTATCCCTAAGCCAAACAGATCTTAGAGAAAGAGAAAAGTATAGAGCAAAAACGATTCTGATCATTGGAGAGAGTGTTTATCGTTTTGCGTTAGGGATTGACGTGGAAATCCTTCCCGATTTTTTTTATCGGGAAGATTGGGAACAAAAAGCCCGACCACATGAGCCTTCGTCTTGGCGAATGAGGCAACGCCCTCATTTTTATTATACTTATATTATATATCTGACATTAATTAAAAATATTCTACTGAATCTCGTAAATTTGCAAGATGATAAGAGAAATCCCCCTAGAAGCCTACGACGAGTTAAATCCTAAAGAGTATATTATTGTAAAAGGTTGTAGGGTAAATAATCTAAAAAATCTTTCGGTGGCAATCCCTAGGAATACGCTAACGGTAATTACGGGGGTGTCAGGTTCTGGGAAGTCCTCACTAGCTTTTGATACTATTTACGCCGAAGGGCAACGTCAGTATGTAGAAAGTTTGAGTTCTTATGCTCGTCAGTTTTTGGGAAGAATGGAAAAGCCAGAAGTAGACTATATAAGAGGAGTATCTCCCGCAATAGCCATTGAGCAAAGGGTAAATACCAAAAACCCTCGCTCTACGGTGGGGACTACTACCGAGATTTATGATTATTTCAAATTATTATTTTCGAGGATTGGAACAACGTTTTCCCCCATATCGGGCAAAAAAGTACAACGCCATGAGGTGCATGATGTGGTATCTTACGTGCTAGGTTTGGCGGAAGGGACAAAGCTACAGATTTTAGTGCCGTTTATCTTGCGAGAAGAGCGTGCACTGGAAGAGGAGCTACAACTGTTGGTTCAGAAAGGGTACACCCGTGTAGTGGTAGATGGTCAAATTGTTTTTATAGAAGACCTAGAAAACCCTAAAGAAGAAGGATTAAAAGTGCTGATAGATAGATTGGTAGTAAAGAAAGATGTTGAATTTGAAAGCAGACTAGCAGATTCTATCCAAACTGCTTTTTACGAAGGAAACGGTGATTGTTTTATAGAAATATTAGGTAAAGAAGAAAAGTTTTTTTCGGAAAGATTTGAATTGGACGGAGTTAATTTTGAATTCCCTACGGCTAATTTTTTCTCTTTTAATAATCCTTACGGAGCGTGTAAAAAATGTGAAGGGTTTGGTCATGTACTGGGAATAGACATAAGCAAGGTGATTCCAGATAAGAGCCTTTCGGTATTTGAAAAAGCAATTGCACCCTGGCGAGGAGAAAAAATGGGAGAGTGGCTCAATGATTTAGTACGTACAGGTATTGATTTTGACTTCCCGATTCATCGCCCAGTAGAAGACCTGTCGGAGGCAGAATACCAACTGCTTTGGGACGGTAATGAATACTTTAAAGGCTTAAATGATTTCTTTGACTACCTAGAAACCCAATCATACAAAATACAATACCGTGTGATGCTATCAAGGTACCGTGGGCGTACTACTTGTCCAGATTGTAGGGGGACGAGACTCAGGAAAGACACTTCTTATGTGAAAATAGCCGACAAAAACATCCAAGATTTACTATTGATGTCGGTGGAGGATTGTCTAGCGTTTTTTGAACAAGTAAAATTAAACGCTCACGATTTTAAAATTGCCGATAAGCTATTAAAAGAAGTTATCAACAGGCTAACTTACTTGAGTGAAGTAGGTCTGTCTTATTTAAGTCTCAATAGATTAACTTCTACATTGTCAGGTGGCGAATACCAAAGGATTAAGCTAGCAACAAGTTTGGGTAGCTCATTGGTGGGGTCTATGTATATTTTGGATGAACCGAGTATTGGGCTTCACCCTCGTGATACGCAACAACTTATTGTGGTACTAAAACGTTTGAGAGATTTAGGTAATACTGTGATTGTGGTAGAGCATGAAGAGGAAATTATGCGTGCTGCCGATCATATTATAGATATAGGACCAGATGCAGGAGCAGGAGGGGGTAATTTAGTTTTTGAAGGGAATATTCAAAAATTATTAAAAACAAAAGATACTTACACGGCACGGTTTCTTAATCAAGAAGATAAGATAGAATTACCTGAAGCACGCCGACAATCTATTAACTTTATAGAGCTAACAGGTGCTAGTCAGCATAATCTCAAAAATGTAGATATAAAAATCCCACTCAATGCACTTACGGTGGTAACGGGCGTTTCAGGGTCTGGAAAATCTACTTTAATCAAAAAAATACTATTGCCAGCCTTACAAAATAGGATAGGTGAGGGGAGTAGGGATATGCCAGGAATTTTTAGAGAATTGTCTGGAGATATTAGTCAGCTAGATCATATAGAATTTGTGGATCAGAATCCTATCGGGAAATCTTCTCGCTCTAACCCTGTGACTTACGTCAAAGCTTATGATGAAATTAGGACTTTATATGCCAATATTTCTTTAGCAAAACAAAGAAGTTATAAGCCTGCTTTTTTCTCGTTTAATGTAGATGGTGGGAGATGTGAAGCTTGTAAAGGAGAGGGAGTACAGCATATCGAGATGCAGTTTATGCCAGACATTTACTTGACTTGTGATGCCTGTAAAGGTAAGCGATTTAAGAAGGAAGTACGGGAAGTCAAATACCAAGAAAAAAATATTTCAGATGTATTAGAAATGACTATTGATGAGGCAATAGCATTTTTTGAAACACAGTCGAAAATCATTCAAAAATTAAAACCTTTACAAGATGTAGGTTTGGGTTATGTGACTTTAGGGCAAAGTGCCAACTCTTTGTCTGGAGGTGAGGCTCAGCGTGTTAAGTTAGCTTCTTTTTTAGGTAAAGGCGCTTCCGCTAAACAAACACTATTCGTTTTTGATGAACCTACTACGGGACTTCATTTTCGTGATATTCAAAAGTTACTTACTTCGGTGAATGCTTTAATTGATAAAGGACACTCAGTGCTAATTATAGAGCATAATGTAGAAGTGATAAAAACAGCTGATTGGTTGATTGACTTAGGTCCAGAAGGTGGAGATAAAGGAGGAGAGTTGTTATATCAAGGGGTGCCTGAAGGAATTTTGAAGTTTAAGAAAAGCCATACGGCAAAGTATTTGAAAGGGAAGTTGTAGCAGTTACTTGGTGGATATTAAATTAATAATAAAGTCTACCTAAAAGTTTAGGACTTATGATAGTATTCAAATAAAATAATCATATCTTTGCCTTTCGATTCGATTGATTTCTAATTTATAATAACATGAAAAAAGACATACACCCAGATTATAGAGAAGTAGTGTTTCACGATATGCAAGCAGATATATCGTTTTTAACGAGATCTACTATTGCTACCAAAGATACTGTTAAGTGGGAAGACGGTAATGAGTACCCTTTAGTGAAAATAGAGGTTTCTTCTGCATCTCATCCATTTTACACAGGTAAGAAAATGTTCTTGGATACTGCTGGACGTGTTGAGAAATTCAACAAACGTTACCAAAAGAAATAATTTTTACTTTAAAAGTATCAAACAATCTCAAAGTCCTTACGTTATGTGAGGACTTTTTTTTATTTTAGGACATGAAGGTAATACTTTACGATACAGCCCAAATTCACCAAGCCTTTTATCCTCTTACACAAGCGAGAGCGTTGGTCTCTTTTCGCTCAGGAATTTTGACCTTAGCAGAAAAATGGGGGAAACACCTGAACTGTGAATTGTACATCCAAACTCAAGGTTATTTGCAACACCTATACCCGAAAGAAAATAAAGCAGACCTTTATATAAGAGCAGATATATTGCCTTCCAGAAAAATTTTAGAAAAAATAAAATTATTAAAAAGTAATGAATTTATAACTTATAAGGAACAAAAGATAGCTTATGTAGGTAATGGAGAAGGTTTAGAGCTTAAAATAGAAAAATGTATTCAAGTAAATAGAATTTGGGATTTACTAGCGGTTAATGCTACTCAGATAGAGTCAGATATAAAGGTATTAAAACTGAAGCCAAGTACAGGGGATGCTAAAAACACTACGTTTTACCAACCAGAAGATATTTATATAAGCCCTAATGCAAGTATCAAGTCCGCAACTATAAATGCCGAACAGGGAAGTATATATATTGGGAATAATGTAACTATTGATGAAGGTGCAATCCTCAAAGGACCTTTGGCGATTCTGGACGGAAGTCACATTACGATGGGAGCAAAATTACGTTCTGCCAACACAATTGGGCCAAATTCAGTAATTGGAGGCGAGCTAAAAAACACAATCATACAAGGTTATTCTAATAAAGCACACGAAGGATATATTGGTGATACTTATATAGGAGAGTGGGTTAATCTAGGTGCAGGAACCAACGGTTCTAATCTCAAAAATAATTATAGTAATATCCGTATGTGGGATACTTTGAGTCAAGATTATATAGACTCAGGAAAGTGGAAGCTAGGTGCAGTTATTGGAGATTATGTACACACGGGAATTACCACGATGCTTAATTCAGGCACTACAATAGGTTTTGGGGCAAATATATTTGGTACAGGATATCAAGATAAACACATCCCTAATTTCACTTGGGGGATAAGTGAAAAATATGATTTAGAAAAATTTTTAAAGATGGTAAAAAAACAAATGTTGTTAAAAGAAAGATCACTCACTAAAGAGAATAAAAAACTTATCAAAGATTTATATGTAGAAAATAGCTAAAAAATTATTATCTTTGAATTATCACTAAAAACAAATAATATGAAAAATATTTTTACATTATTATTATTAGCTCTCAGTTTTTCTGTTTATGCACAATCTCCTCGGGCAGGAGTGAAGCTAAATTTGTCAGCGTTAGCAGCACCGAGATTTATAGAAGGGCAGTTTGAATACCTAATAGATGATAATAAAGGGATTCAATTAAGTATAGGTGTAATACCTTCTACTAGTAAGTTGAGGTTTCATAATTTTATAGATGAAATGGATAAAGCTGCTAAAGATAAGGCTCAAACAGGAGAGACCACTGTGTTTTCAGGTATGAAACAAAGTGCATTTCGTGTGACGGCAGATATGAGGTTTTATTTAGGTGAAGGTGAAGGTACAGGGTTTTATCTTTCGCCATTTATAAGATATTATAAATATACTTTTAAATCAAAATATAAAGAAGATGTTAATGCTGATAAGACCATTGAAGCTTGGCGTGATTTCAAATTAAAGACTAATGTAAGTGCTGTAGGAATTGGTTTAGCAATTGGTACACAATGGCTTATTAATGATAAATGGGCAATAGACGTTACTTGGATAGGTATAGCACCATCTTTTGGGAAAATAAAAGCAACCGTTACTTCTGATGATAATGTGGATTGGAAAAAATATACTGATGATTTTAATAACAGTGTAAGCTCAGATGATTCTAAGTTCGTACAAAAAATAAAAGCAACATCTTCTAAAAATGGAATTAGTCTATCATTTCCTAATCCAGTACCAGTAATCTTAAGGTCAGGTGTTTCAGTAGGTTATTATTTCTAATAAAAACTATTTTGGGCAAAACCCGCTAGTCTTTGTTTTGCTAAAGCGTCACTTGACTGGTGGTCGGGATTTTCTCTGTATTACATTGACCTTATTTGTGTCAGTCTGAGATTGCCGAAGACAAAACAAAATCATCAACAAAAAAGGATGTCGTTGCAATAGTGTCCGTCTACTGACAGATCCCTTTTGCCTCACTTCGTGAGTTGCGAGATAAAAAAGTAGCATTGATAATTATAATTGGAGATGAATGACACATTAATAGAATGAAAAAATGAAAAATTTCTCTTCAAGCCAGTTGCACTCAGGGCTAGTCAAACAACTAGCAGAAAAAGGAATTACATCTCCTACCGAAATTCAAGCTCAATCAATTCCTGTTTTATTAAAACACAAAGGAGATTTTGTAGCTAGGTCGGCAACAGGTACAGGCAAAACCTTTGCTTTTGGATTGCCATTATTATCTAGGATAATGCCTGCCATTGGTAGAGTACAAGCCGTTATACTAGTACCTACAAGAGAGCTTTGCGAGCAAGTTGGTACAGAATTACAATATTTAGCCAAAGGAATAAACGGGGTGAAAGTAGAAGCTATTTATGGTGGCGTATCGCTCAAATCCCAAATTCATGAACTTAGTAATGGAGTGCAAGTGATTGTAGCTACACCAGGGCGGATGATGGATTTAGTCAACCGTAAAGTGCTAGATTTATCAGTACTTAAGTTTGTGATATTTGACGAAGCGGATGAGATGCTTCTCAAAGGATTTAGAACAGATATAGATAAAATATTAGCATCATCTAGTCGAAACTACTCTACTTGGTTATTTTCGGCAACTATGCCAGATGAGATTAATGGAATCATCAAAAAATACCTCAATAAAGAATTATTAAAAATATCCATCGGGAAGAAAAAACAAACCAATCAAGGAATTGATCATCAAGCCATTGAAGTCTTAGCAACAGAAAAACAAAATGTTTTACTTCATTTTTTGACAAGATTTGGAGAGCAAAAAATAATTATATTTTGCAGAACAAAGTCAGGTGTTCAGAAGTTATATAAACAATTATCAGCCAATAAGTTTTCTTGCGGAGCTATTCATGGGGATTTACCCCAAGGCTTGCGTAATAAAGTAATGGATCAGTTTAGAGCAGGAGGGATTTCTACCTTGATAGCAACTGACGTAGCAGCAAGAGGGGTTGATGTGGAAAATATATCTACTGTTATTCAGTATCATTTACCCGACACTAGCGACGCTTACACGCATCGAAGTGGTCGTACATCTAGGGCGGGTAAGCAAGGCGTGAGTTTAACTTTTTTATTCAGAGAAGAAAGAGAAAAGTTTGCTGAAATAGAAAGAGAATTAAAATTAGACACAAAATACCTCGACTTACCTAGCGAGAAAGATAGGCTTGTAAATAATGCCATCCTTTGGGGAAGGAAAGTGGCCAAAGCAAAACCAGTAGGTGATAAACTAGATGAGGAGAGTAAAAAACAGTTTGTAGATGAATTAAATCATTTATCTAAGGATGAGCTATTTGAGAAACTCTTAGCAACTTATCTGAAAGAACATCAAGATTGATTAAATTTACAATTTTGAGGGTACTTATTTTTTCAAAAAATAGTTTTGATAAGGTTCAAAAAAAGTAGAGATTAGCCATCTTTAATGTGATTAGATAAAGATATGAAAAAACTTGCAGTATTGACATCGGGAGGAGATTCCCCAGGAATGAATGCGGCTATACGAGCAGTGGTTCGCACAGCTTTACATTATGACATAGAGGTGTACGGAGTACTAAGAGGTTATGATGGCTTGATGAATGGTAAGATGTTCAAGATGGACAGAAGATCAGTCTCTAATATCATACAAAAAGGCGGGACAATACTTAAAACTGCCCGTAGTATGGACTTTAAAACCATAGAAGGAAGAATGAAAGCCGCTAAACAGCTTCGTGATGCAGGTATAGAGGGATTGATTACAATAGGAGGTAATGGTACTTTTACTGGGGCACAGTTGTTTTATCAAGAGCATGGGTTTCCTGTGATTGGAATCCCTGGTACAATCGATAACGATATTTTTGGGTCAGATTATACAATAGGTTATGACACTGCGGTTAATACCGTTTTGGACGCCATAGATAAAATCAGAGACACGGCAGATGCTCACGAAAGAGTGTTTTTTGTAGAAGTAATGGGTAGAGATACGGGCTATATTGCTGTTCAGTCGGCTATAGCAGGAGGAGCAGAAGTTGCGGTAATCCCAGAAAAAGACATGACAGCAGAAGAGATTGTCGCTAAATTAAATCAAGGTGGAGGTCCTCGTGGGTCCCATGTGATTGTAGTAGCAGAAGGACATCGGCCAGGTAGGGCAGTAGATATTGCTAGAGATGTAGGTAAACAATTACCTCAAATAGATACCAAAGTATCTATACTAGGACATATACAAAGGGGTGGTTCTCCTACGGCTGCAGATAGGATTTTGGCTACAATATTAGGCGTAGGAGCAGTAGAAGGTATCTTAAAAGGAAAAACTGATGTAATGGTAGGAGTCGTTAATGGTGAGCTTTCTTATGCTTCACTTAAAGATGCCATTACGAAAGAAAAGCCTGTTAAAAAAGAGCTAATACGCATGATTGATATTGTAAATGGTAGGATTAGTGTTTAGGTAAATGAATTTTGATTTAGAGAAATCAATAGAGCTTTTAGAAAGAACCCCTCAAGTATATAAAGTATTATTGAGTAATCTTAAAAGTGATTGGGGTATAATCAATGAGGGCAGTGGTACTTGGAGTGCTTTTGATATTATTGGACATTTAATTCATGGAGAAAACACAGATTGGATTCCTAGAGCAGAGTTGATTTTAAGCTCGAAAGAAATCCCAACATTTGAGCCATTTGATAGATTCGCTCAAAAAGGCATATCTAAAGATAAAACGCTTGATCAGTTATTGGATGAGTTTGAGGTTTTAAGAAAACAGAACTTAATCAAATTAAAATCATGGGATTTAAAAAATGAGGAGTTAGATAAAAAAGGAAAACATCCTGATTTAGGAGCAGTAACCTTAAGGCAGCTCATCTCAACTTGGACAATTCATGATATAGGACATCTTAATCAGCTGTCAAGGGTGATGATTAAGCATTATAAAGAAGATGTAGGGTCTTGGGGAGAATATTCTAAAATTTTACGAGTAGAGTAATAGGTAACTTTCAAGAAATGAACACCTTATAATATAAAAAGTAAAAACAGGTTTGTCTAAACTGTTTTTTTATGCGATATTCACAATTATATAAAAACCAAACAGAATGATGATGAGAAAAATAATATTAGGAATGAGCTTGCTTTTGTCAAGCTTAGGAGTGCTAAAAGCACAAACAGCAGATAATAAGTGGAGCTTAGGCATCTTTGGCAACATGACAGAGTATAATGGCGATATTGAGAATCGTTTTTTTACTTTTAAAGACGTGAGAGAGAATGCAGGAGTAGGATTACAAATCAATTATTTCTTGTCACCTTTTTTAGACTTAAACACTCACTTTAGCTATGGTAATATGGCTGGTGGTAAAGATACACTTAGGTTTTTTAAGGCAGAAATGCTAACAAGTGATATTGGACTACGTTATAAATTGTACAATGGAAAGATTCTTAAAAAAGATGCTTTGATAGGACCATATATTGATTTGGGTACGGGGCTTACTTACGCAGATACTAGAGGTATAGGTTCTTACTTAGGTGCTTTTTCTGATAATAGACACCTAGATTTAAACTTTAACGTAGGAGTAGGTGCTAGAATTCGTTTAGCTAACCAAATCTATGGTTTCGTGCAAACTCGTTTTCATTATTATTTAAATGATAAATATGATGGTGCTGGATTTCCTTGGGATTCTGACTTGAGAAACAAAGTAAATGATGCTTATCTTGAGCACGCAGTTGGGTTCATCTTCGAAATAGGTAATGCGAAAGACACAGATGGTGATGGTGTAGCTGATTCTAAAGATCTATGCGCCGATACACCTACTGGTGTAGTGGTAGATGCTACCGGTTGTCCAGTAGATACAGATGGTGATGGAGTTGCTGATTATTTGGATGCTTGTCCAAATTTGTCGGGCACTGTTGCCTTCAAAGGTTGTCCTGATACTGACGGAGATGGGATAGAAGATAGCAAAGATACTTGCCCTAAAGTAGCTGGTCTTGCTAAGTTTGACGGCTGTGCCGATACAGATGGTGACGGAATTGCTGATCCTAAAGATGAATGTCCGAGTGTTGCAGGTCTTGCTAAGTTCAATGGATGTGCTGATTCGGATAATGATGGTGTAGAAGATAGAAAAGATAAATGTCCTAATACTCGTAAAGGTTTTAATGTAGATGTTAATGGTTGTGATCTTGATACTGACAGTGATGGAGTAGTTGATGGTTTGGATAGATGTCCAAGTATCGCTGGTCTTAAAGCCAATAAAGGTTGCCCAGAGATTAAGCAAGAAGTAAAAGATAAACTGACTTACGCTGCTAAAAATGTTCGATTTGAAACAGGTAGTACTAAGCTGACACCTTCTTCTCTTAAAATCATGGAAGATATTGCTCAAATATTAAGAGATTATCCAGCATATAGCCTTACAATGGATGGTTATACAGATTCAAGAGGAAATAAAGCTAAGAATCTTCAGTTGTCTAAAGATAGAGCAGCATCTTGTAAAGCTAAGCTAGTAAGTTTAGGTATTGCAGAAACTAGACTTACAGACGAAGGTTATGGTATTGATAAGCCAATTGCTACTAATAATACTGCACGAGGTAGAGCATTAAATAGACGAGTAGAGTTTAATTTAGTACTTCCTGATTAAGAAATATTTGATTAGAAGAAAAAATCCCGTATAAAGCGGGATTTTTTTTGCCTTATATATTGTATTGTTTAGCAAAGTATTTATCTTTGCATCATCATTTCGGAGAAGCCGAAATAAAAACAAAAAAGCGAGAGTAGCTCAGTTGGTAGAGCACGACCTTGCCAAGGTCGGGGTCGCGAGTTCGAATCTCGTCTCTCGCTCGATTTCATGATTGAAATTGTTTAGTTTAGCTGATTAAATTCAGCAATGCTCTGGTGGTGGAATTGGTAGACACGCAGGACTTAAAATCCTGTGGCCTTTGGGCCGTGCGGGTTCAAGTCCCGCCCGGAGTACATTTACCTCAACTTTTTGTTAATCAAATTGTTGAGGTTTTTTTGTTTTATCTCAGATAATTCAAAAAAATATTTTTTTCTTTGACACTGATGTAATTAGGTGTGATTTTATCTTTAAAAGAAAATAGAAATAAGGCAAATAAATACAGCAAGGACTTAAGGATTATTACTCTTTAGTTGTTTTATACCAGTTTAACTATAATATGAGTCTAATTTAGATTGAATTGTTTTTT
>CAZEGV010000038.1:0-24957 GCA_964511645.1 uncultured Cytophagales bacterium | reverse complement strand
GCAAAAAACAATTCAATCTAAATTAGACTCATATTATAGTTAAACTGGTATTAATGGGATGGATACAAAAATAATAAAATCTATAACTTCAAATCATCATTATTTAAATACTTTTAATGACGTATTTTATAATTAAAATGGTATAAATGACTAACTAAGTACAACTGAATAGAGTCAATGTAATATTGATACAGATGGACAATATACTCATCATCATTTGTAATCTCAACAGGGATTTAACCCAATCATTTTGATTAAAACACCCAAAATTGAGGTGCTTTTCTTTGGATTATTTAAAATCGGTGTGTTGAATAATCTCCGAAAGGGGTTTTTTCTAAAAGATATGACGGTTGTAAGTTAGTTTTAGAAAAACCAAATGACACAATAAAAATCAATACAATGTATAAACTTCTAGTATTCACTGAGTCAAAAGTATGAAAATTTACTCAAGAGAGTTTACGTTTATTATGCTCTTCAATAGCATTACTTTTATACTTAATAAAAAAATTAGCCCAAATCATTCGAGACAAGCGAAGATTAAGAGGTGCTAAAACAACACTCAAACCAATTGCTATTGACATCATCACGTTAATATTTGGTTTGTCATAAAGTACCACAAAGATAACAAAAACAGTAACTACTATCGCCACACTAAAGGCATAACTCACATACATTGACCCTTCGTAAAACATAGGTTCTGGCTTAAAATACTGTCCACAACGATTACAATTTTTATGCATCTCACGCATTTTACTTACTGTATAAATTGAATGTTTAAACATTTTCCCTTTCCTACACCGAGGACAGGTGCTCCCAAATATACTATTCCATACAGTCATAGTCACAAAAATACAGTTTTTGAAAGTATAAAAAAAGTAATAAAAGTTACATAGAGGGGTAATTAAGGAAAAAAGACAACTCAATTGAGTCGCCCTTGTTGGTATACTTGATCAAATAATAATTAATCTAATGGTGGGATTCTAAGCACTTGACCTGGATAAATGTTATCTGGGTCAGATAACATTGGCTTATTGGCCTCAAAAATAATTTTGTATTGAGATGCATTTCCGTATTGAGATTTTGCAATTTTAGACAAATAATCTCCACTTTTTACTGTGTAATATACTGCTTCTGCTTCTGGGTTAGTTACCTCTATAAGGTTGTTTACTTCCTCTACACCATTTACGTTACCTACTATAAGTACTGCTTTTTCAGCTGTTTCTTGCTTCTCTGTAGTTCCTGATATAGTAGCTACTCTACTTGAGTATGATACATCTAAATTCTCGATTTCTAAACCAGTTTTGATCACTAAGTTTTGAAGTGCATTACTTGCATTAGCTTCTGCTTTTTTCTCTACTGCAGAAGGTCCTTTTGGTTCTTCTATTTCGTCTGTCCCAAATAATTTAGACCCCGCTCCTTTAATGAATGATACTATTCCCATAATTGCTTGTTTGGTTAGTTACAAATAAATTTACTTATTCAGTATAGGTAAATTTATTTGTAAAGTTGTTCTAAAGATTATTTTTTTCTGTAAAAGCAATCGTTTTAGAGTAATTTTCTCTTTTAAAGACGAGTATTACTTGTTTTAAAATCTAAGAGGATTGTCCACGCATATCTTTAATAGAAGATTTTGTACATTTGGCTTATGAAAATAATTGAAGTAACTACCGACAATCAGCGCAAGGACTTCTTAATGCTTCCTGTACAGTTGTATAAGAATGACGAGCATTGGGTACGCCCTTTAGATGTAGACATCAATAAGGTTTTTGACAAAAAGGAAAATAAGTTTTTTAGACATGGTGAATGTACTCGCTGGATACTTGAAGATGATAAGGAAAATATAGTAGGTAGAGTGGCAGTTTTTATCAACCGTAAGAATGAAAAAAGTAAAAACAGTAAAGGACAAGAGCTACACACAGGAGGCATGGGCTTCTTTGAATGTATAAAGGATAAAACGGCTGCCAATTTACTTTTTGACACTTGTAAAGATTGGTTGCAAGCCAAAGGGATGAACTCGATGGATGGACCAATTAACTTTGGTGAGCGAGATAATTGGTGGGGCTTGTTGGTAGATGGATTTAATCGTCCGCCTAATCACTTGATGCCTTATACAAAACCTTATTATCAAGCATATTTTGAAGATTATGGTTTTCAAGTTTATTTTAAGCAATTTACTTATGGTAGATTAGTAAACGAGCCCTTATTGCCTTATTATCTTAGACAGGCTGAACGTTTGTTTAATAATCCTAGATATCGTTTTGCTAAATTAGAAATGAAAAGACTAGACGATTTTGCTGAAGATTTTAGAACAATCTACAACAAAGCCTGGGTACGTCATGCTGGGGTAAAAAAAATGGGCTCTTTGCAAGCAAAGACATTAATGAAACAAATGAAACCCATTGTAGACCCAGAAATAGTCTACTTTGCTTATTATGATAATGAGCCAATTGCTTTTTTCATTAACTTACCTGATGCTAATCAATTACTTAAGCACGTAAATGGTAAGCTTGATTTAATTGGGAAGTTAAAAGCATTATATCACAAGAAGATGCGTACTTGTCACAAAATGGTAGGAAGAGCTTTTGGCATTGTACCTGAACACCAAGGGAAAGGTGTAGTCGCAGCAATTGTAGAGTACAGTCGAGTAGTGGTGCAAGAAGAGATTAGAGGTAGGTACATTGACTATGAAATGAATTGGATTGGAGATTTTAATCCTAAAATGATGAATGTAGCAAAAGACATTGGCGGTATTGTAAAAACGCACCATACTTATAGAATAATATTTGATGAAAAAATTAGTTTTGAATATTGTAAAATCATTGACTAAATACATAACGAGCATAGAGATCCGTCAGTAGACGGAAATATCTCAAATAAAAAATTAATACTAGATTAATAACGAAATATAATGGCAACTAAACTTTGGCAAAAATCATATAGCACAGCAGAGCGAGT
This sequence comes from uncultured Cytophagales bacterium, assembly GCA_964511645.1. Classification (GTDB taxonomy): domain Bacteria; phylum Bacteroidota; class Bacteroidia; order Cytophagales; family JAAEPT01; genus CAZEGV01. Next base: position 22,002 of record CAZEGV010000038.1, on the reverse strand, counting down.
AGAAAATTTTACCGTAGGAGATGATGCTAAGTGGGACATTCACTTAGCCCCCTTCGACGTAATGGGTTCTCTTGCTCATACTCGAATGCTAGAAAGCATTGATTTATTAGAAAAAAATGAACTAGCTGAAATTCAACGGGAGTTAAAATTAATTTATAAAAGTATTGAAACTGGTGAATTTGTGATTGACGACGGCGTAGAAGACGTGCACTCCCAAGTTGAACTACTATTGACCCAGAGATTAGGTGATATAGGAAAAAAAATCCATAGCGGTCGCTCTCGTAACGATCAAGTTCTGGTAGACATAAAACTTTATATGCGTGACCAGATTGAACAAACGGTAAATGAAGTAAATAAACTATTTGAAAAGCTTACAGCTTACAGCGAAAAATATAAAGATTACCTTATCCCAGGCTATACGCATTTGCAAATTGCGATGCCTTCTTCTTTGGGCTTATGGTTTGGTGCTTACGCAGAAAGCTTAATTGATGACCTTAATATGCTGTTAGGGGCTTACAAAGTGGTGAACAAAAATCCTTTGGGAAGTGCTGCAGGTTATGGTTCTTCTTTCCCAATTAACCGTACAATGACAACAGAGCTATTGGGCTTTGAATCTTTGAACTATAATGTGGTTTATGCACAAATGACACGAGGAAAAGCAGAAAAACTAGTCAGTATGGCTTTGGCTTCAATTGCAGCTACTTTGTCTCGTATGGCGATGGATACTTGTTTGTATATGAGTCAAAATTTCGGATTTATTTCTTTTCCCAAAGAGTTGACAACAGGCTCTAGTATCATGCCTCACAAAAAAAATCCTGATGTATTCGAAATCATGCGTGGGAAATGTAACATCTTACAGGCTCTTCCTAACGAGATTAGTATGATGTTAACTAATTTACCCTCTGGTTATCACCGTGAAATGCAATTAACCAAAGAGCATTTTTTTCCTGCTTTTGAAACCTTAAATGATTGTTTAAGCATGGCTGGATTTATGTTTGACAATATCATTGTGAAAGATAATATTGTAGACGATGCCAAGTATGATTTCTTATTTACCGTAGAATCTGTAAATGAATTAGTATTACAAGGCATACCATTTAGAGATGCTTACAAACAAGTGGGAGAGCTGATAGAAAGCGGAAGTTACAAAGCCAAAAGAGAAGTAAACCACAGTCATGAAGGAAGCATTGGTAACCTGTGTACAGATAACATCAAGAACCTAATGAATAAAACCATTCAAGATTTTGGATTTGACAAAATTCATCGTTCAATTAAAGAATTAGTTAAATAATAATTATGCGAATTTTAGCACAAATCAGTCGATATTTTGTAGGGATTTTATTTATTATCTCAGGTTTTGTGAAGCTAGTTGACCCTATGGGTACGGCAATCAAACTAGAGGAGTATTTTTATGTGTTTTCACAAGACTTCTTTTCTGGGTTTGAATCATTAATTCCTGCTTCAATGTTTTTTAGCTTCTCATTTCTAGTAGCAGAAGTGATATTAGGGCTTGTAATATTATTGTTGTATCGCATCAAGATAACGGCCTGGATTGCCTTTGGTTTAATTGTGTTCTTTACATTCCTTACGGGTTACTCAGCATATACACACAACGTAACAGACTGTGGTTGCTTTGGAGATGCGGTAACACTTACTCCTCTTCAATCATTTTTTAAGGATTTAGTTTTATTGGTACTTACTGGAATTATTGTTTTGTACAGAAAACAATTTATAATAACTTGGAACGATAGAAAATTAACTTTAATTGTAGGAATTAGTACTGTACTCGCTTTTATTTTTTCGTGGTACAATTACCAGTATTTACCTGTAATTGATTTTAGATCATATAGCAAAGGGGCTAATCTAGATAGCCTTACCCATGACGGTAGTCCTGACAAATATATGTATGAATTTGAAAAAATAGCTACAGGAGACATTGTTAAAAGTAAAAAATACCTCAAAGAGGGATATAAATATATCGGCTATGAAATAGAAAAAGGAGACTTGCCTACTATTCCAGACTTTGTAGTTACCAACAAAGAAGGCATTAATTACAACCCAACTTTGTTTAAAGGAGAAAAACTAATCATAACAGGAGCTAATATTAAAAATAAGGCAGACTTTATTGCAGTAGATAAATACATTAAAACCCAGCTAAACATATTACCTAATAAAGGCTTAAAAATCGTTTACCTTACCTCCGTGAGTTTTGATGTTTTTGAATCTTTTTTGAAGGAGAGCAACATCTATTATGACGAACTGTACAACCTAGACGCTACAGCTATAAAAGCGATGATTAGATCCAATCCAGGAATTATTTTAATGAACGATGCAATAGTTATCCAAAAATGGCACCTTAATAATTTAAAAAAGGTGAAAGTCAATTGAGTTGCAAAACAAATCGTATCTTTAAGTCTACATTAGACTTGTGATATTATGAAAAAAAAGATTGTTAATTGGATTGGTTATAGCATCGGCTATTTTTACCGCATGTAAGAAAGACAAAGATGATGAGGCTTCTATGGATGACAAAACTACCCCCACAACAGCTAACTGTAGTTTAGTTGGAGATTGGAAACTCACAAAAAAGGCAGACTTCTTCTGTGACGATAGTGTTACTGAAGAAGTTTACACCTTTTCTACTAATACTGTTAGTATTGCTTGCCCTAATGTTAGCGGTGACCCATTTATATGGAAGTATAAACTAAGCAGTGATTGTAAAACATATTCTTCAGAAGATTTACTTGAAGCAGATAAATTCAATAATTTTAAAATTACTGAATTAACAGAAACTACATTTAAATACAATGGTCTATCTTATAGTTAAAATGGTATTACACAAAAGTAAAATAATCATAATTAAGTCGAGTGTCTTATATACTCGACTTAATTTTTAAATAAACGGGTCTCCCTGCTAAGAAATGATTAAGACCTACCAACAACGCTTATCCGCCATTATCAAAATTGCAATCCCAGTTAGCCTAGGTCAGCTAGGTCATGTAATGGCAAACGTTGTTGATAATATTATGCTTGGTAAATTTAGCATCACAGCAGCTTCTTCAGCTACTTTTGCATTAGGAGTTTTCTTCCCGATATTTTTACTCAACCTTGGTTACTCAATGGGGATTACCCCACTTATTTCTAATAAACTAGGCGAAAAAGACACCTCTAATTTAAAAGATATTGCCGCCAATGGATTTTGGGCAAATATCACAATAGGAGTTCTCTCAGCAATACTAGGTTTTATAATCGCCAATTTTCTTGACCAAATGGGGCAACCCAAAAGTATAATCCCCGAAGCAATTTCGTATTTCAAAATCCTCAGTATATCCATTATTCCCGTAATGATTTTTCAATCAGCCAAACAATTTGCAGAAGCATTTTCGGACACCAAAGTAGCCATGATTATTAGTCTCGTAGGGAATGCCTTAAATGTAGTACTCAACATTCCCTTAATATTTGGTTGGGACGGAGTTATCACACCCATGGGAGTAACAGGAGCAGGTATCGCCACCCTTATCTCTCGTGTAATTATGGCAGTAGCAATGGTTATTTACGTCTTAAGCTATGCCGATTGCCGACAAAATTTTTCTATCCAGCGGAAACACCTCCAAAAGAAAGTTTTAAAATTCATTACCAAAATGAGCTTACCCATTGGGTTTCAATATATGCTAGAAGTCAGTACCTTTGCCATAGCAACCATTTTTGTCGGTTGGTGGAGCGAAGAAATGCTTTTTGCACACCAAATCGCATTCAATGTAGCCTCTATTACATTTATAATTGCCACAGGATTTGGAGCTGCGGCATCAGTTAGAGTTGGTTATTTTTGGGGAGCAAAAGACCTATCTATGGTCAAAAACTCATTTCACTTACTAATTATTATCGTCATTACTTATATGCTCGTATGTATTTTTTTCATTCTTACTTTTAGGCACATCATCCCAACACTTTACACCGATAACCAAGTAGTAATAGATGCCGTTTCTTCGGCATTAGTAGTTGCTACCCTCTTTCAACTATCAGACGGTATTCAGCTTATTTGTGCAGGAGCTTTACGAGGTATTAACGATGTTCAAGTACCCACTTATATTACTTTTTTCTCCTATTGGGTCGTTAGTTTACCAACTGGTTATTACTTAGCCTTTGTACGAGGAATTGGTCTTAACGGCATTTGGTATGGGTTTGTAGTAGGGCTTAGTATTTCAGCAATTTTACTATGGTTGAGATTTCGTTATAAAATTACTCACCAGTAAAAATCATACATTATTAACGTTTTTTAATTAGGCAATCCCTACGCTATTTCGCTTCGGGTCGGGCTTTTTGTTCCCAATCTTCCCGAAAAAAAATCGGGAAGGATTTCCACGTCAATCCCTTTTGCATTGCTTCGCAATTTATAACTTAACAAATTAATCACTACATTAGACCCAAGCAAATACAAATAAATGAAAACAATCATCATAGATGACGAGCAAGACAGTAGGGATACACTTGGCAACTATCTTAGTAAATATTGCCCTGATATAGAGATAGTAGCTTATGGAGAAGGAATAAAATCTGGCTTAGAAGCCATCAAAACACACCAACCTCAGTTAGTTTTTTTAGATGTAGAGATGCCCTTCGGCAATGGATTTGACCTATTAGAACAAGTGGATGACATTAATTTTCAAATTATATTTGTAACCGCTTATAGTCAATATGCTATACCGGCACTTAACCTAAGTGCTTCTTACTATATCCTAAAACCAGTAGATATTGACGAACTCATTATTGCTGTAAATAAAGTCAAAGAAGAACTATCAGCAGATAAAGCTACTGTAACAGAACTATTGATGACAAATATAGGAGAGCTCAACAAGCAAAAGAAAAGGATAATGCTTCCACTTTTAGACGGTTTCGAAATTGCCTCCCTCCAAGACATACTTTACCTCAAAGCAGATGATAATTTCACACTATTTTACTTTACTGATGGCAGCAGTAAATTAATTTGCCGTACACTCAAGTATTACGAAAACATCTTATCCTCATTAGATTTTACACGTATACATCGCTCTCACCTTGTCAACCTACACCATATAATTAAATACAATAAGGGAAAAGGAGGTTATGTGACACTTAGCGAGCACACAGAATTAGAAGTGTCTACTTCTCGTAAAAAAGATTTCTTGGCAAAATTAGGATTATTGTAACAAGAAAAGTACTTATAAATCTTCCTCTTCCTTATCTGTTTTTAGATATTGATGATAGTACTCATAAAAATGAGTTTTATAATTCGGAAATATTTCAAAATGTCGTTCAGCTACAAATTCAAATAACTGATTTCTTAATGAATCCACGTTAATTTTTTTTGTAGCAGAGATGAATACAGCATTTTTATTTTGATTCAAAAAGCTCTTTTCTAATGCTTCTATCGATAAAGCATCTTGTTGTTGCTCATATTGATCTATTTTATTAAAGACTAATAAGGTAGGCTTATTTGCTGCTCCAATTTCTCCAAGCACTTGCTCTACTACTTCAATATGATTTTCGTAAAATGGATGCGAAATATCAACCACATGAATCAAGACATCTGCCTCTCTCACTTCGTCTAGTGTAGACTTAAAACATTCGATAAGAGTAGTCGGTAGTTTTCTAATAAACCCTACGGTATCAGACAATAAAAAGGGAATAGTGTTAATCGCTACTTTTCGTACGGTAGAATCCACGGTAGCAAATAACTTATTTTCGGCAAACACATCACTTTTAGAAAGAATATTCATCAAACTAGATTTACCAACATTCGTATACCCAACCAATGATACTTTTGTCATCTGATCTCTTCCTTTTCGTTGAGTAGCACTTTGTTTGTCAATTTTAGCAAGTCTACCCTTCAATTTCTGAATGGTGTCTCGCACATTACGCCTATCCGTCTCAATCTCTTTTTCTCCAGAACCTCCCCTTGTACTAGTTCCACCACGCTGACGCTCAAGATGAGTCCACATCCTAGTAAGTCGAGGTAATAAATATTGGGATCTTGCGAGTTCTACTTGGACTTTTGCTTGAGCAGATCTAGCTCTAAACAAGAAGATATCAAGAATCAACAAACTTCGGTCATAAACTTGTATGCCAAGCTCTTGTTCTACATTCCGCATTTGAGAAGGAGACAAATCATCATCAAAAATAACAACAGATATATCATTGACTTCTGAAAAGACTTTAATTTCCTCTAGTTTTCCTTTACCAATAAATGTTCTTTTATCAGGCACAGGTAGTTCCTGAGTTACTTTTGCGATAGTATCTATACCAATAGTCTCTGCTAAAAACTCTAGTTCATCAAGGTATTCTAGGGTGTCTTTTCTTTGTTGCTTGTTGGTGATTACAGCTACTAAAACTGCTCTACCTTTAGCATTTTTCCCTTCATCTACCTCATAAGTGTCTTGCGAAATTCCCATATCTTAGATGCCCCACGCTACGTGATTTCTTGCTAGCATATAAATGAATACAAATATTAAAACGCTCAAAAAAGCAAGTGGACGACTCTCCTTCTTAAAACTAACAATTGTTAATCCAATACCAGCTAGCATCAATACTACTTTAATTAAAATCCATCCTTGCATATCAAAGCTATATACAGCGTTCCAAACCATAGCTCCAGAAATTAGTAAAAGAGATCCTAATATCATTTCTACTATTTTAGTTTTATTCCGCACTACACGAAACAACTCAACATTGATGATTAGTAAAGTGACCTTAATGAATAACGAGATAAGAAATAAATACACAAATCCTTCATGCATTTTAATTAAAGCAACATCTGACATATTTTAATATTTTTGGTTTTTCTCAAATATAATCTAAACCTTTGTAAGGAGCTACAAAACAATTGGCAAATCTCATAATGAGTAAGAAAAAAATAAGTATCATTATCAATACCTCTTGGAATATCTATAATTTCCGAAAAGGATTGGTAAATGCTTTTTTGGCAGAAGGTTGGGAAGTGCATGCAATAGCACCAGAAGATGAGTACAGCAAAAGATTAACTAACATGGGTTGTATTTTTCACCCTATTCAGGTTGATAATAAGGGCTCAAACCCCATTAAAGATTTACAAACTACATTGTCATTTCGGAAAATTTTAAAAGAAATCAAACCTGATATCTCTTTACATTATACCGTTAAACCTAATATTTATGCCACCCTTGCAGCAAGGACATTAGGCATCCCTGTTATCAGTAATATCAGTGGTCTAGGCACTATTTTTATTCGCCAAAATTTTATTTCTAAAATAGGAATTACATTATATAAATTAGCTTTAAAACATCCTAAAGTTGTCTTTTTTCAAAATCCAGATGATAAAACTCTTTTTCTAAAAAAGAAAATCATAAAAGAAACACAAGCAAAATTATTAGCAGGTTCTGGAATCGATACTAATTACTTTACACCTTTTTATAAAGAAAATAATCACTTGTCATTTTTGATGGTCGCACGACTTATTTATGACAAAGGTATTTTAGAATATTATGCTTCCGCTAAAAAAATAAAAAAAGAATCTCCGAACGTAACATTTAATATTTGTGGATTTATAGAACCCGAATCTCAATTAGGGGTTGATAAAAAAACGGTAGAGAAATGGCAGAAAGAAGGTGTAATTAACTATTTAGGCACTACAGATGACATTAAATCTATCATTAATCAACACCAAATTATAGTATTACCATCATACCGAGAAGGCACTCCCAAGACTTTGTTGGAAGCTGCGGCTACTGCCAAACCCATTATCACAACTGATGTACCAGGTTGCCGAGAGGTAGTGAAAGATGGAATAAATGGTTACTTATGCGAAGCTAAATCAATAGATGACTTGGCAGAGAAAATCAAAAAAATGATAAAAACTAGCCCAGAATCCCGACAAAAAATGGGAGAAAAGGGAAGAGAACTTGTACTTAATAAATTTGACCAACGTTTTGTCATCGAGACATACATTACTGAGATAGAAAAAATATAATAATGGAAATAATCAAAACAACTGTTAACGATTTTGTAGAGTTAAGACCTAATATTTTTGGGGACAAAAGAGGCTATTTTTTTGAGTCATTTAATTTAGAGTTATTCAAAAAAGTAGATTCAACAGTAACATTTGTACAGGACAACGAATCTTTTTCCGCCAAAGGAGTATTGAGAGGATTACACTTTCAAAAACCACCATATACCCAAGCCAAATTGGTAAGGGTCGTGAAGGGAAAAGTACTAGATGTTGCAGTAGATTTACGTAAAAACTCAGCCACTTATGGTCAATATGCAAGTGTCCTATTAGACGCTAATTTACATAATATGGCATACGTCCCTGAGGGGTTTGCCCATGGCTTTTACACTATTGAAGATGCTATTTTTCAATATAAATGTTCAAACTATTATCATAAAGAATCCGAAGGAGGAATCATTTGGAATGATAGTCAATTAGCAATTGATTGGCAATTAGACAGAAATGAACCCTTAATATCAGAAAAAGATAGTATCTTGCCTAAGATGAGTGAGTTCAAAATCTGTTTTTAATTATGTATAAAGATATTATTAGTTACGAATTAGCAAAGGATGTATCGTCAGAGTATTTGATGAAAATCGCTAAACAAATTGTAAATGATTGGATGAAAAAACAATCTGGGTTTATTAAATGGGAAATCTATACCAATAAAGATGGAAGCTTTACCGATATTGTTGATTGGAAGTCTGAAGCAGATGCAAAAAATGCCGAAAAAGAGATGATAAATATTCCCAATGCAGCTGATTGGTACAATTGCTACAAAGAGGGGACGATATCTTGTAAAAATTTAACAATGCTTACAGAGTTTTAAAAATGAATGCTACACATTATGATTAAAATAAAATTGAGGATTTTTTTATCAGCGTTTATTGGTTTTTTTATCGCTTCTTGTGGTTCATATAAGCAAAATGTCTTATTCACAGTAGAGGAATCCAACTGGGTAGATTCAATACGTTCAACCTCCCAAGAGTTGAATCATAATTATACTGTTCAGCCTAATGATTATTTGGACATTAAAGTATATGCCAATGGGGGAGAATTAATTATAGACCCGAACTTTGAACTAAGAAAAGAATTAGGCACAACAGGAGGAACGTCTACAACACAAGAAGAACCAATAAGGTATTTGGTACAAGCTGATAGTAGTGTTAATTTACCCATGGTTGGCAAAGTCAAAGTGGGTGGGTACAGTACAGTTCAGTTAGATAGCTTACTACAACAGAGATATACTAACTATTACGAAAGCCCATTTGTGATTACAAAAGTTACCAATCGTAGGGTAATCGTTATGGGAGCACAAAAGAGTAAAATTGTCCCATTAAATAATGAAAACATAAATTTGATTGAAGTCTTAGCCTTATATGGTGGAATTAGTAATGATGAAAGAGGGCATAACATCAGGTTGATACGAGGAGATTTAAAAAATCCACAAGTACAAATAATAGATTTGACTACAATAGAAGGAATGCGAAAGGCAAGTCTCAAAATAAAATCTAATGATATTATATATATTGAACCAATACGCAAGCCAATTGTAGAAAGTATACGAGATGCTTCTCCAATTATTGGTTTAGTCACGAGTCTTATCACCCTAATTTTTGTATTAAGCATTAAGAAGTAATGGAGGAATTAAACAATCAAAAGGATAGTGATTTAAGTTCTTATTTTCAGTATCAACAGACTGACCAAGAAATGCCTATTGACATGGCTAGATTAATCCGTGCGGTCAAAAAAAGTTGGCTGATTGGCTTAATCCTTTTGTTTTTGTGCCTAGGATCAGTTTATCTATACTTGAGATATACCAAACAAGTTTTTGAATCATCTTCGGTATTAAAGTTGGACGTAAAAAGTAATGCTAGGATTCTTGGCATTACCACCACTAGTCAAGCAACCGATAATTTTATAGGCGATATAAGTGGAGAAATTGAAATCATACGTTCTGGGTATATTTTAAATGATGTTATCGAAAAACTTAATTTAGGTGTTTCTTATTATTCTAAGGGAGAAATATTAGATGAAGAACGTTATCTCAACTCCCCATTTTTGATTGATTCTATTAAAGGCTCTATTCCCTATAATAAGCCGATTTATGTGCTGTCTTCAAACGGAAAAAAAGTTAAAGTCTCAATCGGCGAGAAAACAATAGATGCTTCTTTCAATAAACCTATTACTATCAATGGTTTTGAGTTTGTGATTACGCCACAAGATTTACTCAAAGAAGTTTATAACCAAGAGTTTTATTTTATAATCAATCGCCCTTCATCTTCAATTGCTTATTTACAAAAAAACTTGAGTGTTAGCATTCAAAACGCAAGTGCCCATACCATCAAAATTGTTTTTAAAGATTATAATTCGTTTAAAGCGAAAGATATTATTGACGCTATTGATGATGTGTATTTGAAAAAAACCCTTACAAAAAAACAACTTACTCAAGATCAAACAATTCAGTTTATAGATGAACAGTTAGACAAGACAGAACAAGAATTGTCAAAAGCGGAAAAAGACCTTGAGAATTTCTTAAAAACAGTAAAAACAGTTAACCCTAGAAATGAATTTTCTTCGGTAGTAAGAAAAGTGGAAGTACTAGAAGAGGAGTCCCTTAAACGAAGGTTAGAACTTAACCTCATGAAAGATTTAAAAAGAATGATTACTGAAAATAAAGAGTTAAATCATTTTTTTCCAATACTCGAAAACATGGGTAGCCCGACTTTAATTACTCAAATCACAAACCTTAATACTGTAATAGCCAATTTTAATAAATTGAAACAAAGCCAAAAAGAAACTACCTCAGCTTATCAGCGGAAGCAAAAAGAATTGTTGCAAATCCAAGAAAATATCTTAACCTCTATTAATCGGCAAGAAAATATTGCGAGTAGAGAACTTAAAGTGCTCAATAGTGAAATTAAAGATTTACAACAGCTATTTTCGGGACTCCCATCTAACGAAACAAAACTAAATAAGCTGAAGCGTTATTATAATTTATATGAGAAATTCTACTTAATGCTGAAGCAAAAAAGAGTAGAATTTGAAATAGCAAAAGCAGGAACTGTTCCAGAGTTTACGGTGCTATCTCCAGCTACATTGTCTAAGTCGTCAATATCTCCGCAGTCTAAGATGATTTACACGGTAAGTATTATTTTAGGGTTAGCATTTTTAGTGCTTCAAATTATTTTTAGATATCTACTAGACAATACAATCTTAACTAAAGAAGGCTTGGAACGACAAGTAAATGCACCAGTTCTTGGGGCGGTATCTTTTTATAAAAAAGAAGTAATGATTTATTCTAAATTAGTGGTACACAAGAGTCCTAAATCATCTATTTCGGAATCTTTGCGTACAATACGAACTAACTTAGATTATTTAAAAAGCAGTAAAAATACTAAATGTCAACTAATTAGTGTGACCTCTACAATTAGTGGAGAGGGAAAAACCTTTGTGGCAATCAACCTAGGAGGTATATTAGCCTTTAATCAGAAAGTATTAATTATTGATTTAGACATGAGAAAACCAAAACTTCATCTTGGTTTTGATGGAAATAATGATGTAGGAATGAGTACGTTATTACTGAGTAATACCCAAGTTGATGATGCGATTAAAAACACAGAAATTGAAAACTTACATTATATTTCTTCTGGTCCAGTTCCACCTAATCCCTCAGAATTAATATTGAGAGAATGTTTCAGCAATTTATTAAATAAACTTAAAGATCGTTACGACACAATTATAATTGACACTCCACCCATTGGGTTGGTAACAGATGGCTTGTTGGTAATGGAAAAAGTAGACATCCCTCTTTATATAGTAAAATCGGGTTATTCAAAACGAAGCTTTACAGAAAATATTAATAAAATTTATTCTAACAAGAAATTCAAAAAACTAGGAGTAATTCTTAACGCTGTAGATGACAGTACTCGATACGGTTATGGTTACGGTTATTATGAGGAAGATAATGAATAAGTCATGAGTTTATTTAGTAAATTATTTTCTAATCAAAAAGCTGAACTTCTTAGCAAAGAAGATGTTAAAGTAGACATGCATTCTCACATGATTCCTGGGATAGATGATGGTGCTCAAACCTTAAATCAATCTTTAATACTTGTGAATAAAGTCTGTGAATTAGGTTTCTCAAAGCTTATATGTACACCGCATATCATGCAGGATTATTATAAAAATAGTAAAGAAACTATATTACCTGCTTTTGAGTCTCTACAAAATGAAATTGTTAAATCAGGTTTAAAAATAGAGTTAGACTTTGCCGCTGAATATTATTTGGACGAATGGTTAATTAATGAAGTCAATACTCAACCCGAAAAATTATTGAATTTTGGAGATAAATATATTTTAATAGAAACGTCCTTTATGAATAAACCTGCTCAGATGGAAAAAATGTTTTTTATATTACTAAGCAAAGGATATAAGCCTGTATTGGCTCATCCAGAGCGTTATACTTATGCTTATGATAATTTTGAAATTTATGATAATTGGATAGAAAGAGGTATCCTCCTTCAGTTAAACACGACTTCGATAACAGGATATTATTCCAAAATGGCACAAAAGGCATCTAAATATTTAATAGACAAAAAATATATCTCATTTATCGGTACTGATTGCCATACAGCAAGACACCTTGATCGTTTGGAAGAAGCTAAAAAAAGCCCACTTTATAGTAAACTCATTAATCATAACCCTTTACTTAATAATAGTTTATTATGATTTTAATAACAGGAGGAACGGGCTTACTAGGTAGTCAGCTAATTGATGACTTAACGAAAAAAGGAAATCAAATTCTTGCACCTAAACGATTTGAGTCGATTGTTCCAGACTTTTTAAGTAATAATAATCAAGTAACTTGGGTAGATGGGAATTTATTTGACTTAGACTTTTTGAGTGATTGTTTGTCCCAAGTAGATACCGTTATTCATGCTGCTGCTATTGTTAATTTCAGCGCTAAGAATCTTAATAAGTTATACCGAACAAATGTTGCCCTTACCAAACAAATCGTAGACTCAAGCCTTACAAAAGGGATTAAACATTTTGTTCATATCAGTTCAGTAGCAGCTCTTGGAAGAGATGGCAAAAGTCTAAGCCTCGATGAAACTGCCAAGTGGGCAGAAAGCGATGGAAACACACATTACGCCCGATCCAAACACCTTGCAGAGTTAGAAGTATGGAGGAGTATAGAAGAGGGATTACCCGCTACTATTGTTAATCCATCAGTGATATTGGGTCGTTGTGATATTACTAGAAGTAGTGGAGTACTTTTTGGACGAATTCTTAAAAACTCAAAGTATTATCCAGAAGGAAATGGAAATTTTGTAGATGTAAGAGATGTCTCAATAGCCATTCAAAAAATTATGGAGAAAAAAATTATAGGGGAACGATTTATACTAAACGGGATTAGTCTTGATAATAAAGAATTGTACACGAAAGTAGCTCAACGTTTAAATAAAAAACTTCCTTCAAAAGAAATTACTCGCAAACAATTAAAATATCTAAAACCGATTGAAAATTTCATTTCATTCCTTTCCTTTAGAACTCCTCAAATTAGCCGAGATATAATCAAACTAGTAGGTACATCATATAAATATTTGAATAAAAAGTCGATTGAAGAACTAGAGCTTAACTACACAGATATTGATGACACGATAGATTATGCCGTGTCGTATTTACAACAGAAGCTTAATCAAAATTAAACTGAATACCCTGTGCCAGCACAAAGTCATCTCCATAATTGATGGTATTGGTTTGTCTGCGCATATAAGCCTTCCAAGAGTCAGAACCTGACTCTCTACCTCCTCCAGTATCTTTCTCTCCACCAAAAGCACCACCTATTTCTGCACCAGAAGTACCAATATTCACATTAGCAATTCCACAATCAGAACCTATCACTGATAAAAAAATCTCGGTTTCCTGAATATTATCCGAGAAAATAGAAGAAGACAAGCCTTGGCTCACATTATTTTGAATTGCGATTGCATCAAGTACATCACCTGAATACTTAATGAGATATAAAATAGGAACAAATGTTTCTTTTTGAACAATCGTATAATTGTTATTAACTTCTATAATTGTTGGTTCTACATATAAATCCTTAACAATATCACCGCCTACAAGAAGCTTTCCTCCTTCTAATTGAGCAAGCTTAATAGCTTCCAAATAATCACTTACAGCATTCTGGTCGATAATTGGTCCCATAAAGTATGCTTCATCTAAAGGATTTCCAATTGTTATTTTTTTATACGCTTCTACTAAATTATTTTTGATTGAATCATAAATAGAGTCATGAATAATCACCCTACGAGTAGAAGTACATCGCTGACCAGCTGTACCTATTGCACCAAAAACTACTGAGCTAATTGCTTTTTTTAAATCTGCATTAGCGGTGATAATGACAGCGTTATTACCGCCTAATTCTAGCAAACTCTTTCCTAAACGCTGTGCTACATTTTGTGCCACACTTCTACCCATTTTGGTAGAGCCAGTTGCTGAAATCAAAATGATGTTTTTATCTTTCGCCATTGCTTCACCTATTCGTGCATCACCCAAAACTAAGGAAAAAACAGCTTCTGGCACATTGTTCTTACGCAATACATCCTCTAATATTTTATGACAAGCAATAGCCGTTAATGGAGTTTTTTCAGATGGTTTCCATATACACACATTACCACATACCGCTGCAATCATAGCATTCCATGCCCATACAGCTACAGGGAAATTAAATGCCGATATAATGCCGACAATACCCAATGGATGCCATTGCTCATACATCCTGTGATTAGGTCGCTCTGAGTGCATTGTTTGCCCACAAAGTTGCCGAGACAAGCCCACTGCAAAATCACAAACATCAATCATCTCTTGTACTTCTCCCAAACCCTCTTGTAGGCTTTTACCCATTTCTATGGTCACTAATTTTCCTAAATCTTGCTTGTGTTGACGTAAAGCATCACCATACTGTCTAACGATTTCTCCTCGTTGAGGAGCTGGAGTATTTTTCCATTTTTCAAATGCTTCTTTAGATTGAGCTACTACACTGCTGTAATCTTCTTGATTACAAAGATTTAATGTCGCTAATAAATCGTTATTAATCGGGGAGTAATCCTGTAAAACATCTCCATTTCCTTTTTTCCAATTGAGCCCTGTACTTAAAGAAACATCACTTTTAATACCTAAATTATCGAATATTTGTTGATACGGATTCATTATTATTTATTTTTCTCGAACTTGTATACGTATAATTATTTCTTTTTTGTTAAGATAAAGAAACTCCGCCTGTATAGTGCTATCAGCTTTCAAACTAGGAGTAAAAATCAAAATGTCTTTATCATGAATTACTGGAGGAGTAGTAATTGTCTTTCCTTTTTTTAGGTCTTGGCTAGCACTCATCATCATGTTAAAAATAGTTTTTTCTTCCTCTGTTTCACAGTCATCGAGTGATTGTGCAAGGTTAATTTTATCAATGTACTTTTTGTCTTTTAATTTTCCTGATTTGATTTCCTCTGCTACTTCATGGGCAGTAGCCATGATTTCTACAGGCATTATTTTCATTACTTTCCTCATTCGTATCTCATCACGAAACTTGGCGGTATCTACTCGCTCATTACAAGCGATCAGAAAGTATAATACGGAGGACATTAAAATTAATTTTTTCATCATCATTTTTCATTTGAATCATACAATAAACCTGAAACTGCCAATACATGCAACAAAGCAGATACTGACCACGCCTGATTGACACAACCTTTACCAATGTTAGGCTCTAAACCGTCAAATATTTCTGATATACCATGTACTGCCCTATCATGATAAAAGTGATTTTCAAAAGATTTTAACACTTGTTTAAATTCTTTTATGACCTCTTGCTTGGTTGACGATAGTTTCAGTTGAGCAATAAAATAATCCCCTAATGGGAATGCCCATACCGTACCTTCATGATATGCCGTATCTCGATCCCAAGAATTTCCCTGATATACTGGCTTAAACCTATGGTTATCAGTGTCTAATGTCCTTAATCCTAAAGGTGTAAATAACTTTTCTTTTACCGTCTTCATTACTATTTCGGCTTGCCCCTGTGTAAGTAGCGTAAAAGGAAGACTTACTGCATATACTTGATTACAACGGATAGACTCATCTTTCCACCCTGTTGGGTGAATTACATCATTAAGATAACCTTTCTCATTCCAAAATTGAGGCACAAATGATTTCTCAATATCGTTAATAATGTTTTGATATTGGCTTGTGTTTTTCTTTAACGCTTTCGCAAAAAATTGATGAATACACAAGGCATTGTACCAAAGTGCATTAATCTCTACAGGACAACCATAACGAGGGGTTACGCTATAATCATCAATTCTAGCATCCATCCATGTTAATTGTGTTTCTTTATTTCCTGCCCAAAGCAATCCATTTTCTGTCAAGTGAATATCATACCGAGTACCTTTAATATGATGCTCTATAATATCCGTTAAAGCATCAAATGCAGATTCAATAAATACTTTGTCTTTAAAAGCATTATAATAGTCATATAAAGCAACAAACAGCCACAAGGTAGCATCTACTGTATTATATTCTGGCTCTTCCTCTTTATAATCTGCAAAACGATTAGGAATCATTCCTTCACTTAGCGTTGCTAAAAAAGTTTGAAGAATTGATTTACTTTCTTCTTGTTTGCCCATTGCTATGCACAGCCCACGCATTGTAATCATCGTATCTCTTCCCCAATCCGAAAACCAGTGATAACCTGCTAATATTGTATATGAATTGGTAGAATCACGCTTCACTACAAATTGATTTCCAGCACGAATAAGATCTTGATAGAAGACGTTATTAACGTCTTTATTTGTTTCTCTCTTGTGTTGCTTTAAATACGATTTTTCTAATTCTTTAGCCTCTTGTACAGCAACTTTTTTATCAGTAGTAAAAACGAGGTAATAAACTTCTTTAGGTTTTAGTTTGATCGTAACACTTCCTAAGTGATAAGCATCTTCTATAGCATCAAATCCTCTTTTAAGCTCTTCTAGGTATTCAATATTATTGTACCAATATCTATTTTCTGTAAATTTTGCTTTCGCAAAACTCATGTATAATAGCTTTGCATTTTGATGTGATTTTATTTCTAAATAGCTCCCTTTTTTAGCGTAAGCGTAGTCAAAATCACCTGATTGATGAAAAGTGCTGTGAAAATCTCTATCTACAAATAAAGGGTTGAGTTCAAGAGAAACTGTTTTTGCTGATAGATTGATGTATTCTATAACGGTTGTGTTACTATTAGGCAACATCCACACGCTTTTTTCTATTTTAATACTCCCCTTTTCAAATACGGCTTTAGGTTTTATCTTTCGTTCAAATTTATTCAAATATTTATATCCTTCAGGTGATATTAGTCCAGGATGCTGTATAGATGTTAGTGGAATTTTATCCTTCCCCATACTTACAAAATCCTCTATTTTTGATACTAGTACTCGTCTTTCGGTAGGCGGATTAAACGAAGCGACCAATAGACCATGATAGCGTCTAGTATTAGTAAAACAAATGCTAGAAGAGGCATAACCACCAATTCCATTAGTCACTAACCATTCTTTTTGACTAATATCTTCGTATACTCCTTGTTCAAACTGTGTTTTCATAATCTATTTTACAAATTTTCTAACTAAAAGATGTTTTTATGCAGTCACTTATATAAGAAATGTCGTCTGAATTTAATTTTGGATGTATCGGTAAAGAAATAAGTTCATTGCAAAGTTGCTCAGAAATAGGGAAATCACCAGCTTGATAAGCTAAATACTGATATGCTTCTTGTAAATGAATAGGAATGGGGTAATAAACCATTGAGTCAATCCCTTTATCATAAAGTCTTTTCCTAATAAAATCTCGTTTGTCTTTTTCTACTTTTATACTGTATTGATGAAAAGTATGTGTGCTATCATAATTCCGTAAAGGTAACTGGATATTATTATCATCTAATAAATAAGTATCGTAAAGACTTGCGTGTTGCTGACGTCGGTGAATTTTTTGTTCTAAATATTGTAGTTTAATATTTAATATTACTGCTTGAATCGTGTCTAATCGAGAGTTTAACCCAATTATATTGTGGTGGTATTTTTTAGACTGCCCATGTTGAGTAATCATTCTAATTTTTTTAGCCAATTTTGAATTATTGGTAAAAACAGCTCCTCCATCACCCATTGCTCCTAAATTTTTACTCGGGAAAAAGCTAGTAGTACCAATATCACCTATTGTTCCCGATATATTGTCCTTATAGCTTGACCCTAAAGCTTGTGCGGTATCTTCTATTACAGCTAAATCATGAGCCTTAGCAATGGCTATTATTTCGTCCATATCAGCACATTGACCGAATAAATGAACAGGAAGAATAGCTTTTGTTTTATCTGTGATTTTACTTTCTATTTGATGAGTATCTATTGTAAAAGTATTTGGATCAACATCTATAAAAATAGGTTTAATGCCTAAAATAGCTACTGCCTCTGCCGTAGCAACATAAGTAAATGTGGGCATAATCACTTCATCGCCTATTTTAAGACCTAAAGCCATCATGGCTATTTGCAACGCATCGGTACCATTGGCACAAGTGATTACATGCTTAACGGACAGGAACTCGGCAAGATTATTCTCAAAATCTTTGACGGCTTCTCCTTGTATATAATCTCCCTTATGAACGGCTGCTAATATCGCCTTATCCAATTGTCGTTGAATATCTTTGTGCTCAGCAGTTAAGTTTAGAAATTTAATTTGTTGATTCATGATAAGAATAAAGATAAGAAATTATCCGCATTAGATTGTGTAGAATATTTTTTTTGAACAAAATCAAAACCATTTTCTCCTATATTTTGACGCAAGTCAATTGATTTGATTAATCCTTCTAAAGAAATAACCCAGTCACCTTTTTTAGCTAGGAATCCATTTTTTTTATTTTGAATGATGTCGTTATTAACTCCCACAGGAGATACTACACAGGGTATTCCTAAAGACATATATTGCAAAGCTTTAAAGCCACACTTTCCATTACTCCACTTGTCTTCTGTCAATGGCATCAAGCCAATATCAATTTTGAGTAGGTCATTTATCTCAGTTTTACTCGACCATTTTATATACTCGATAAAATCATCCTGATACTCAGGTCTTTCATTACAAATCACTAATAATTTAATTTTATACCCTTTTGCAATCTCAATAATCTCATCAATAATTAAATCCAAATATTTAAGCGTGGAGTGGCTTCCTGTCCATCCCAATATTATTTCTTCTGTTTTCTGATGATTTTTTTTCTGATGATTTTGATAATTTAGATTAATCGTGGTTGGGTTAAAAACAACATTAGGGTTGTATTGCTTGGCATAAGTCATTAAATATTGGTTGCCGCAACTTATTTTGTGACTCCATTTGCAAATTGAGCTAACCTTAGCATGCCATTTTAGTTTTGCCACCAAACGATTTGCACTAGACGTATTCGCTAGCCATATTGAATCATCAAAGTCATAAATAATTTTTTTCTGCAAGATTTTAGCAATCACCCATTCAAAAATAGGAGGCCCTATTGGGGAAGCTTCCCGATGAATAAACACGTAATCATATTTTGACAAAGAAAACAATAATAAAAACCGTTTTAAAAACCCAGACAAAACCCCAGCTATCTTACTTAATTGATTCCCTTTTTTATATAAAATAGCCCATGATTTTTGAGATAAAAAAGGATAATTCACATACTTGATATTAGCATTTAACAAAACAGTATAGTACTGCTCAAATCGAAATCGCTGAGATGGAGCGGTATCAAAGGGATAAGGAGTAATAAAAGCGATGTGATAATTCTTAGCCAAGAGAAAATGATTATATTTGCATAGACTTACAAGATATGAAAAAAGCATTAATTACTGGTATTACAGGGCAAGATGGTTCTTATCTCGCCGAATTTTTATTAGAAAAAGGATATGAAGTACATGGTATGAAACGCCGTTCTTCTTCTTTTAATACTGAGCGTGTCGATCATATTTATCAAGACCCTCATGTAGAGAATTATAGATTTAAACTCCACTATGGGGATTTGTCAGACTCTACTAACGTGATACGCCTGATACAAGAAATCCAACCAGATGAAATTTATAACCTTGGAGCACAGTCTCATGTGCAAGTAAGTTTTGACTCTCCAGAGTATACCGCAAATGTAGATGCTTTAGGTACTTTACGTATCTTGGATGCGATTAAAATATTAGGACTTACCGAAAAAACAAAATTTTATCAAGCTTCTACATCTGAGCTATATGGTTTGGTACAAGAAATCCCTCAAAAAGAAATCACGCCTTTTTATCCTCGATCTCCTTATGCTGTGGCCAAATTATATGGCTATTGGATTGTTGTAAATTACCGTGAATCATACAATATATTTGCTACTAATGGTATATTATTTAATCACGAAAGTCCACGAAGAGGAGAAACATTTGTTACTAGAAAAATTACTCGGGCTACAGCTCGTATAGCATTAGGTTTACAAGAAACAATGTATCTCGGTAATCTGGATGCTCAGCGTGATTGGGGACATGCCAAAGATTATATAGAAGCGATGTGGTTAATGCTACAACAAGACGAACCAGAGGATTATGTGATTGCTACAGGTACAATGCACAGTGTAAGAGACTTTATTAAACTATCTTTTGCAGAAGTTGGAGTTCAATTACAGTTTGAAGGAAGTGGAGTTAACGAAAAAGCAATTATAGCCTCAAGTGATAATCCTGCATATAAGTGTAAAATTGGGCAAACAGTAGTCGAGGTGGATACCCGATACTTTAGACCTGCAGAAGTAGAGCAACTATTAGGAGACGCTAGTAAAGCCGAGAGACAATTGGGGTGGAAGCCTAAGTATGACTTACAAAGTTTAGTGTCTGAAATGATGCAAGCAGATGTTACGCTTTTTAAAAAAGATGTTTTATTACAAGCTTCAGGATATAAAACATTGTCTCATGATGAATAAAAATTCAAAAATATACGTAGCAGGACATCGTGGAATGGTTGGCTCTGCTATTGTAAGGAAATTACAGAAAGAAGGTTATGATAACATATTGACTAGAACTAGTGCTCGACTAGACCTTAGTAATCAACAAGCAGTAATTGATTTTTTTTCTAAAGAGAAACCAGAATATGTTTTTTTGGCGGCAGCCAAAGTAGGAGGTATTCATGCAAATAATATTTACCGAGCAGAGTTTATTTATGAGAATTTGATGATTCAAAACAATGTAATTCATCAGAGTCATGTAAGTGGAGTTAAGAAATTAATGTTTTTAGGTTCATCATGTATTTATCCTAAACTTGCACCTCAACCTCTTAAGGAGGAATATCTTCTTACGGGATTATTAGAACCTACCAATGAGCCTTATGCTATCGCTAAGATTAGTGGCATCAAAATGTGCGAAAGCTATGTAAATCAGTATGGAAGTAATTTCATTTCAGTAATGCCAACTAATCTCTATGGTCCTAATGACAATTATGACTTGAATAATTCTCATGTATTGCCTGCTATGATTAGAAAATTTCATGAAGCAAAAACAGAAAATAAAGAATCAGTAGAATTGTGGGGCACAGGCTCTCCTCGTCGTGAATTTTTATATGTCGATGATTTAGCGGAAGCGTGCTTTTTTTTAATGCAAAACTATAACGAAAGTGCTTTTGTAAATATTGGAACTGGAGTAGATATCAGCATCAAAGACTTAGCAGAAACCATTAAAACAAGCATTGGTTACACAGGAAAAATTGATTGGAACACAGAAATGCCTGATGGCACTCCTCGTAAATTAATGAATGTAGACAAGTTGCACAGCTTAGGCTGGAAGCACCAAGTTGATCTAAAAGAAGGAATAGATAAAACGTATCAGTATTTTTTAAATAGGTAAACCGTATAATAAAACTATAAATTGGGGCGTTTCCACATTCGCCAAAAGGACGGCTCATGCGGTCAGGCTCTACACTATATCTTTTTT
>CAZEGV010000037.1:0-26366 GCA_964511645.1 uncultured Cytophagales bacterium | reverse complement strand
GAATAGCCCCGCGAATAAAATGAGAGGGAAGCCCCTGATTATTTTATAAATCGTATATTTAGTATGTGAAATTTAACAAAAACAGAAACATATATTATATGGAATTTTACATTATCTTTGTAGCATACAAATTATAATCTTTACGAGATTAAAAAAGATAATGTTTTTCTGAAAAAAAAATGAAACCAGCATCACTAGCTATCATAAAAAAAGAATTAAAGACATTATCAAATGATGATTTGATGGCAACCTGCTTGCGTCTAGCAAAGTCAAAAAAAGAAACTAAAGAACTACTTAACTACTTGCTTTTTGAAGCCAATAGCGAAGATGATTATATCAATACAGTTAAAGAAGACGTCGTAGAAGGATTCAAAACAATTAATGCTTCAAGTTTTTATTTTGCCAAAAAGACCATCCGAAAAGTGTTACGCATTACAAATAAACACATCAAATTTTCTGATGAAAAAAAAACAGAGATAGAATTGTTGATTTTCTTTTGCCAAACCTTTAACCAGCAAAACTTAAATTTTTCAGAAAGTAAGGTGATGATAAATTTATATGCTAACATCATCAAAAAAATAGACAAAGGACTTGCTTCTCTGCATGAAGATTTACAATTTGATTATAATGATGAGGTTCAAAATCTAAAAGAACAAAAGCATTACGAAAATGACAAATAAAGAAATAGCAGGACAATTAAAATTGACACAGCAATTACTAGAACTGCACGGTGCCAATCCTTTCAAAGTAAAAGCCTATTCTTCCGCAATTTATAATATAGATCAGTCGAACATGGCCTTAGAAGATTTTAACGAAAGTGATTTCTCGACCATTGGAATTAAAGAGAAAATGGCTCAAAAGATTTTTAAAATCATACAAACAGGTAGGTTTGATGAACTAAACGAATTATTAGAATGCACTCCTCAAGATGTTTTTGAATTACTTAACATCAAGGGATTAGGTGCTAAAAAAGTACACCTGTTATGGCAAGATCATCAAATAGACAGTGTTCAAAAATTAAAAAAAGCTTGTGAAGAAAACTCCTTGACAGCTCTAAAAGGATTTGGAGAAAAAACACAAGAAAAAATCTTAGAAAACATATTATACACAGAGTCTCAACAAGGCAACTTCATGTATGCGGAGATACTTCCTACTGTTGACATTTTACACAAAAAATTGAACTTACTTTTTAATAATGTAAACATAAGTGGGCAAGTTATTAGACAGTTACCCGTTGTTAACGTTATAAAATTCATCATAAAAAAAGAAAAAAATAGTCTTGAAAAAATCAACACAATAGAAGGGTTGTCTTATGACGAGAAAATATCTGGACCACTGTGCTGGAGAGGAACAGAGATTACTACAGGCATAAAAACAGAAATCATTCTGAGTGCTGATATAATAAAATCAACACTAGAACATCACTCCTCTCCTGCTCATCTAGCACTTACGCTCAACGACGGGAAGACAATTTATCAAGCCATCAAACAAGGAGATTATTCTAAAGAAGAGGAGTTTTATCAGCACTATAATTTCAATTACATCCCTCCTGCTTGTAGAGAAGGTCAAATAGAAACTCTATTCAAAACAGATAAAAAAAATCCTCAATTACTACAATTAGAAGACATCAAAGGGCCTTTACACAACCACTGCACATATAGTGACGGCAGACATACGCTAACCGAAATGGCTCAGCAATGCCGAGAAATGGGCTATGAGTATTTGGGAATTAGCGACCACTCAAAAACAGCTACTTACGCAAGAGGGCTTACAGAAGAGAGAATAGAAGCTCAACACACCGAAATAGAGGCTTTAAACTCATCATATACTAATTTTAAGATATTCAAGGGGATAGAATCAGATATCCTCATGGATGGAAGTTTGGATTACAGCAATGATGTTCTGAAATCGTTTGATTTTATTGTTGCCTCCATACACTCTGGACTAGAAATGGATAAAGAGAAAGCTACTCAACGCCTTATTACAGCCATAGAAAACCCATATACAACAATATTGGGACACCCTACAGCTAGGTTACTCACTAGAAGAGCTGGCTACCCAATTAACCACAAAAAAGTGATTGATGCTTGTGCTGATAATCAAGTAGTGATTGAAATAAATGCCAATCCTTGGCGTTTGGACATTGACTGGAAATGGGTGTCTTATTGCTTAGAAAAAGGGGTAATGTTATCTATCAATCCAGATGCTCATCATAAAGATAAATTTTCGGATATGTATTTTGGAGTATTAATAGGACAAAAGGGAGGGCTTACAAAAGAAATGAACTTAAATAGTAAATCTCTAACTGAGTTAGAAAGTTACTTTTCTAGCAGAAAAAAATAATGAAAGTTTTAATTATTCGTTTTTCTTCAATTGGTGACATAGTGCTCACTACTCCAGTTATTCGTTGCCTAAAAGAGCAAGGAAAAGATGTAGAAATACATTTTTGTACAAAAAAAAGTTATCAAAATTTAGTTTCAGAAAATCCATATATAAGTAAGACACATATACTTCCTAACTCACTTTCTACTCTTATCAAAGAACTGAAATTAGAAAAATTTGATTATATAATAGATTTACATAACAACTTCAGAACTAGGATAATTAAATTCAGGCTTGGTGTAAAAGCTTACACTTTTGATAAACTCAATATCAAAAAAACACTACTCACAAGCTTTAAAATAAACAAAATGCCGAATACTCACATTGTGGATCGGTATATGAAAACGATAGAAAATTTAGGAATCAAAAATGATGATAAGGGATTAGATTATTATATCCCACATAAAGACATTGTTGAAATAGATTGGCTACCAGAAAGTCATCGTCAAAATTTTATTGCTTTTGCTATTGGCGGTCAGCATACCACCAAGAGGCTACCTTGTAATAAACTCATAGAAGTTTGCGAAAGAATTAATCGTCCAATTGTACTGTTAGGTGGAAAAGAGGATGTTGAAATGGCGGAAAAAATCATTCATTTCTTTAATCCTACATTAGAAAAAGAAGAACGGAGATTACACAATCAACTCAACAAAAACACCATCGTATACAACGGTTGCGGAAGGTTTAATCTGAATCAATCAGCTTCTATAGCAAAGCAGTCTAGTGCCGTATTTACCCATGACACAGGAATGATGCATATTGCTGCAGCTTTTCAAAAAGAAATTTTTTCTATCTGGGGAAATACTGTACCAGAATTTGGGATGTATCCCTATCAAACCAAGTTTACGATTTTTGAAAATAAAAGTTTATCCTGTCGACCTTGTTCTAAAATCGGTTATGACAAATGTCCTAAAGGTCATTTCAAGTGTATGAATGACATCAAATTTAATTTTTTATTCGACTATGAATAAAAAATTATTTTAAAACTTTCCCTCTCAAGTCAAGGTAGTATACTTTACCATCCTTGGTGACTTTTGCTTTTTTACTTTCTTTTTGGTGAGGTTCTGCTGTATCATAAATAAAATCAACTACCACTTTCCCATTTTTGTGATTAATATAACCCCATTTACCATTTCTTTTGGCTGGAAAATAATTAAACCCAATTACTTGTATCGCTTCAAACGAAGCTCCTTTATATAAAACCTCCCCTTTACTGTTTAATACTTGGTATATTTTTCCTTTTTTGCTTACCGCAAATTTATTAAGTCCTAGGTAGGATAAGTTTTTATTCCCAGATTCTATCAAGGTTTTTCCTTGAGTATTAAATAATGTTTTTTTTGCTTTTAGATCAGTCGCTATAAAATACCTCTCCGCTAAAGTTATTTTGGTATAATCTTGGTCTATTATTTTTTTAAACCTGCTATCATATACTGTTTCTTTTCCATTTTGATTTGTAATAAAAAATGGGCTTCCTACAATTGAGACGACATCTATCTTATCCTGATTTGTAATTCGCTCTTGATATGATAAATCAAGAACCCCCATTTTAGTATTGTTTTTAAATAATGCGTAACCATCATCCATCTTAGCTAGTTCACCATAAAAAGCCGATACTCTTTTATCTAACTTCGTATCATAAAAACAAGTTTTTATGTTCCCTGAAGGAATTACACGGACATAAGACATGGAATCTCCTAGCTTAATTTCAGCATACTCTCCTGACATCTGTTTTCCTAAACTGCTCAACAACAACAAATCATTCTCTTTGGAAGCTACAAAATACTGTCCACCTGATTGTATCTCATCAAATTCTACACTTAATTTTCGTCTATTAGGCAACATCAAGTAAGATCCAGCTTCTTGTCTGGCTACAAACACATTCTGGATAGGATAATAGTTCAAATAGGTGTAGGCTTCTTTAAAAATCTTTTTTCCTTTACGGGTAATGTATTGCTCTTCTGTCCCTATTTTTACTTTTGAAATTCCATTTGAAAATGACGACATCTCATTATATAAATCCTTGGTCAATTTGTTCCCCCATAAATCATACAAAGTATATTTACCCCTTTGATTCTGAGCAATAAGTCTAGTATCATCTAATGTTATGGTCTTAAAATCAAATGCTAAAATTTTCTTTCCTTTGTAATTAATGACCCCATAGTTATCATTTTTTTGTAAAATAAAAATACGTGACTTATAACCTTCAATCACTTGGTATTGATAATCCAATAATAATTTAGAAGCTACCGTAGACACCAAACCAAATTTCAAGTCTTTTTTCACGAAGGCGTAAGAAGAACTTATTGTTTGAGTATATTCATTAAACTGAACCTCCCAAACAAACTTCTCTGCATATTTATCATACAAACCCCATTTACCTGATTTCTTTACCCATGTTTGGTCTGTATATTTTGCGATTTCTTTTATTTCGTCAAACTCAACAGGGAGTAAAATTGTAGCATCTTCTTTTATCAACCCCCACTTCTCCCCTTTCCTAAACCATGCTCTACCACCCAAAAAAGGTGTGATTTCATCATATTCGCAACGTACAATTAACTTTCCTTTACAGTTAACCGCTCCCATTTTTCCTTTTCTTTTGACCAAAGCCATTGCACCAGTAAAAGGATATGCATAATCAAAAACAGGTTGGATTTTCCAGTGTTTCTGAACATCTATATAACCCCACATTTTATTAGTCCCCACTGCTGGAAACAAATCTTCTTTACAATACTTCCCTTGTGAGAATGTATTTATCATCATAAAAAAAGACAACAACAATAAGGCTATTTTTTTCATTTCAGTAAACTTATGTCTTCAATTCCAATAGTACGTTCTACCGTGAATCCTTCTGCAAAATTCACACCAATTTTATTCCCCATTTCTCTAGCACGAGCTTCTAAGAAGTCAGTGAAACGTTTTGATGAAATATGGGTTTCTGGTTCTTTGCTTGTTGGGTCAAAAAACTGACTTTTAAAAGCATAAACAGACTTCATTCTTTCCTCCCAGTATTGGCTTATGTCTACCACAAAATCTGGTTCTATATAATCGTTTTGAATATAATGATAATGGTTTTTAGGTCTCCATGCTTCTTGTTCTAATCCTTCATGTTTTGTCGTGATTTTTCTTAAGCCTGATAAAAAAATAGAGTCAGTAGCCATTTTTGCCGATTTCCCATGATCAGGATGTCTATCTTGTACAGCATTAGACAATATCAAATCTGGTTGATACTTACGAATCATCTGAACTAGTTTGAGCTGATTATCAAAAGAATTAATAAAAATACCATCTCCCAAGTCAAGGTTTTCTCTAGCTGAAAGTCCTAACACACTTGCTGAGGCTTTACTTTCTTCGGCTCTCAATTCTGCTGTTCCTCTAGTGCCTAACTCTCCCCTTGTTAAGTCTATAATTCCTACTTTTTTTCCTTTTTTCACCAAAGACAGCACTGTGCCCGAACATGCCAACTCTACATCATCTGGATGAGCAGCAATACATAATACATCTAGTTTCATATTATTTAACTCTTAATCTCCTACCAATACGTAGGGTCGTTTTACGGGATATTCTATTCAGTCTACAAATCTGACCAATAGACACACGGTACCTGCGTGCAATTCTGTACAATGTATCGCCTCTTCTTACTCTGTAATATTTACGGGCGTATTTTTCCTTTACGTATTTAAATGTCTGAGGTGTCAAACTGTGGATTTGTATTTTAATACTATCTCCCTTAAAGCTATAAATACTAGTTGGGTTAACAGCATTCCCTGTATATCGTATTTCAAAATGTAAATGAGGTCCAGTACTTCTCCCTGTATTTCCTGCTAACCCAATTAACTCTCCTGCCCTTACTTCTTGTCCAACTTTTACAATTTTCTCTGACAGATGTCCGTAAAGTGTCTCTAATCCATTATGATGACGGATTAATACATAATGTCCATATCCGCCCCTATTATACTTAGAAATCCTGACTACGCCATCAAAACAAGACAAAACAGAATCACCAATAGCGACTCTCAAATCTGTACCGTAGTGATACCGACTCCACCTTGGTCCAAAAACTGAAGTGATTTCATGTTTACGAGTCAGTGGCATACTCCACCATCTAACTCTTTCTTCTCCAGATACCTCTTGTCCATATAAGATTAACGGAACAGTATCTTTAAAGTTTTTATAAATCGTTCGGTATGGGTTTACAGTCATACTGTCAAATACACTGTACTTAGGGTTGATAGATGTCCAATAAGTCTTTGCCTCTAAGACTTTTCTCACCAAAACATTTGTGTTAGAATCTACCGATATTGCATTTACAGTTGTATCATTATCTGAATGGTAATGCCCATCATGTTCAGAGACTCCTTCTTCCTCTGTAACTGTACCTACTACTACAAAATCCACGGTATCAAATGATTGATCAAAAAAGAGAGCTGTTGTATCTAACTCTATCACCTCTTGGTTAGGAGAAGTTTGAGCCTGACAAATTGCCAAGCTCAATAAAATGGTAAGAACACTAAGTACTTTATTCACAAAAGGTATCTTTATATACTATCCAATATCCTCTTTTGACATTAAGAATCTTTCTGCATCTAATGCTGCCATACACCCAGTTCCTGCTGCTGTAACAGCCTGTCTGTATATTTTATCTTGTGCATCTCCACAGGCAAAAACACCTTCTATATTAGTTTCTGATGTTCTAGGTTTTGTAATAATATAACCTGATTCATCCATATCAATTTGACCTTTAAATAACCCTGTATTAGGTTTGTGACCAATCGCTACGAAAAAACCTGTAATGTCTAATGTACGTTCTTCTCCAGTTACTCTATCTTTCACTTGAGCACCTGTTACAGTATCATCACCAAGAATCTCTACTGTTTCTGTGTTCCACAGTACTTCTATATTTTCAGCGTGTTCTACACGTTTTCTCATGATTTTAGATGCTCTCATCTCATCACGACGTACAATCATATAGACTTTTTTACATATTTTTGATAAATAATGAGCTTCTTCACAAGCAGTATCTCCACCTCCTACAACAACTACATCTTGTCCTTTATAAAAGAACCCGTCACATACTGCACAAGCTGTAACACCACCACCTAGTTTGAATTTTTCTTCTGAAGGTAATCCTAGCCATTTAGCGGAAGCTCCTGTAGAGATAATAACAGAATCAGCCGTTAATTCATCACCACTATCCGTTTTCAATTCAAATGGATATTTAGAAAAGTCTGCTTCTGTAATCAACCCATATCTAGTATCGGTATCAAAACGTTCTGCTTGTTTTTGTAAATCCATCATCATTTGAGAGCCATTTACTCCATCTGGGTAACCTGGGAAATTTTCTACCTCATTTGTAATAGTCAACTGACCACCTGGCTGCTCTCCTTGGTACAGTACAGGTCTCATACTTGCTCTTGCAGCATATATAGCTGCTGTATAACCCGCTGGTCCTGAACCAATAATCAATACTTTAATATGCTCTACCATGCTCTATTAACCCAAATATGGTTTAAGTGTTTTACTTCTTGAAGTATGTCTAAGTCTACGAATAGCTTTTTCTTTAATTTGTCTCACTCTTTCACGAGTCAAATCAAATCTTTCTCCAATTTCTTCAAGAGTCATTGGATGCTCTCCGTTCAAACCAAAGTATAAAGCAATAACATCAGCTTCTCTTTGAGTAAGTGTAGATAGTGCACGTTGTACTTCACGTTTAAGTGAATCACTCATTAAACCTTGATCAGGCTTAACTTCAGCATCATTCTCTAATACGTCTAACAGTGTATTGTCTTCCCCTTGTACAAAAGGTGCATCCATTGATACGTGTCTACCACTTATTTTAAGTGTGTCAACAACTTCTGAAGTAGAAACTTCTAATACTTCTGCTAATTCTTCTGGAGATGGCTCACGCTCAAATCTTTGCTCCAATTCAGAGAAAGTTTTGGAGATTTTATTTAACGATCCAACTCTATTAAGAGGGAGCCTCACAATACGAGACTGCTCTGCTAGAGCTTGTAGAATAGATTGGCGAATCCACCATACAGCATAAGAAATAAACTTAAACCCACGAGTTTCATCAAATCTTTGTGCTGCTTTAATCAAGCCTAAGTTACCTTCATTAATCAAGTCCCCTAAAGACAAACCTTGATTTTGATATTGTTTAGCTACAGACACCACAAACCTTAAATTAGCCTTAGTTAATTTTTCTAAAGCCAATTGATCACCTTCACGAATCCGTTGAGCTAACTCAACTTCTTCATCTGCCATCAATAAGTCTACCTTACCAATTTCTTGTAAGTACTTATCAAGCGATTGGCTTTCTCGGTTGGTAATCTGTTTACTAATCTTAAGTTGTCTCATCCTTGGTTATTCTTGATGTATTATTAATAACGTTTATCCTATACAAATAGTTTCTACTATTAAACTGTTGTTTCAGGTTTTGGTAATAAAACTTTTCTAGAAAGTTTAAATTTACCTGATTTAGGATCTACTGCTAATAATTTCACTTTTATATCTTCACCTTCAGTCAATATTTTAGAAGGATCTTCTACTCTTTCCCACATAATTTCAGAAACGTGTAACAATCCTGATTTACCTGGCAAAAACTCTACAAAAGCACCGTAAGATTGAATTGAAACTACTTTACCTTCATAAGTTTCACCAACTTCTGGCACGGTAATAATCCCTTTTATAATTGCCATTGCGGCGTTGATATTGTCTGCATTTTCAGCAAACACTTCAACTCTTCCTGCATTTTCGATTTCCTCGATAGTAACAGTTGCACCTGATCTAGCTTGAATATCTTGAATGATTTTTCCACCAGGTCCGATGATAGCACCGATAAACTCTTTAGGGACTTCAATTACTTCCATTCTAGGTACATAATCCTTCAATTCTGTTCTAGCACTTTCCATTGTCTTAGCCATTTCACCTAAGATATGTAATCTTCCTTCTCTTGCTTGTAATAAAGCACTTGTAAGAATCTCGTAAGGAAGACCTTCTACTTTAATATCCATTTGACAAGCCGTAATACCATCTTTAGTACCTGTTACTTTAAAGTCCATGTCACCTAGATAATCTTCATCACCTAATATATCAGAAAGTACTGCGAAATCATCTCCTTCTGTAATCAATCCCATTGCGATACCTGATACTGGTTTAGTAACCTGAACACCTGCATCCATCATTGCCAGTGAACCAGCACAAACAGTAGCCATCGAAGAAGAACCATTTGATTCTAAAATATCTGACACTAAACGAATTGTATAAGGATTGTCAGCTGGAATAGAACCTTTTAACGCTCTATAAGCTAAGTTACCATGCCCTACTTCTCTTCTACCTGGTCCTCTATTAGGTCTTACTTCTCCAGTAGAAAAACCTGGAAAATTATAATGTAACAAGAATTTGTTCGTTCCTGAAATCACAGCTCCATCAACCATTTGCTCATCCATTTTAGTACCTAAAGTACAAGATGTAAGTGATTGAGTCTCCCCTCTAGTAAATACCGCAGAACCGTGTGCCGCTGGTAAGTAATCAATTTCTGACCAAATTGGACGAATTTCGTCTAATTTCCTACCATCCAAACGAATTCTAGTTTCTAATACATGAGCACGAACAACTTCTTTTTCTAATTTAGAAAAACATTGTTTTGCTTCGCTTAATACTGACGATTCAGTGTCTTCACTATAAGATTCCAAATGCTTCGCTAGTATTGCTTTAATTTTAGTGCTTCTTTCTTTCTTATCTTTAATATGCTCACAAATTACAGCATCCAAATCAGACTTACAAGCCCCCTCAACAGCTGCATATATCTCTGCGTCTAATTGTGGCTCGATAAACTCTCTTTTCTCTTGTTTACCTACTGCTACTTCTAATTCTTTCTGAGCAACACAGTGTCTTTTGATTTCATTGTGAGCTACCTTAAGTGCTTCAACCATTTCTTCTTCAGAAACTTCTTTCATCTCTCCTTCTACCATCAAGATATTCTCTTCGGTAGCAGCAACCATTAGTTCTAAATCACATAGGGCTAAATCTGTTTTAGTAGGATTAATGATAAACTCACCGTTTTTACGCCCTACTCTTACTTCCGAGATAGGTCCTGCAAATGGGATATCTGACACGCTTAAAGCTGCAGAAGCTGCTAAAGCTGCTAAAGAATCTGGCAATACATCATCACCATGCGATATTAATTGAATCATTACTTGAGTTTCGAAGTAATATTTTTTAGGAAACAAAGGGCGAAGTGCTCTGTCTACCAATCTACATACCAATACCTCATTATCTGTTAATCTTCCTTCTCTTCTGAAAAATGATCCAGGAATTTTACCTGCCGCTGCAAATTTTTCCTGATAATCTACCGATAAAGGCAAAAAGTTTACGCTTGAGGGATCATAATTAGAAACTACTGTTGCTAATAAAATTGTTTTTCCCATACGAACTGTTACAGAACCATGAGCTTGCTTAGCTAACTTACCTGTTTCTATGATGATTTCACGACCATCAGCAAGTGATATTTTCTTTTCTACTATATTCATCTCGATATTTTTTTTATTTTAACTTCTCAAAAGAACAATTCTTAAATTGAGGGAAATCATGTTCAAATATACAAACGACAAAAGGGAACACTTTATTTTTCAAAGGTTCCCTCTTATTTATTGAATAAATCGCTTATTTTCTGATTTTTAACTCAGCAATAATCGCTCTATATCTATTAATGTCTTTGTTTTTCAAGTAATCTAACTGTCTTCTTCTTTTACCAACAAGTTTCAAAAGCCCTAAGCGAGAAGCATGGTCTTTTTTATTTGTTTTTAAATGATCAGTAAGATGACTAATTCTAAATGTAAATAAAGCTACTTGTGATTCCGCAGAACCAGTGTCTTTAGCTGTTTTCTCAGCACCAAACTTCTTGAATTGTGCTTGCTTAATTTTTGATGTTAAATACATACGGTTTTTTTATCTCTATTCTTCTTTTTCAGGTTGCAAATATACATTTTTTTCTATACTTACGAGTAATTATTTAAATAATTTTACTCATCACCCAATAATACGTTTATCTAAATATGTTTTATAAGCGACCCATATTGCTATTACAGTCATTACTAGAACACTTCCCCAGCCTCCTAGTAAAGGAATTATTTCTTGAGCTCTTGCTTTCTTTTCAAAGAATTCGGTCATTACATGATGTAATAAAAACATCATTACGGTCACAAGCATAGGCATTCCTATACCTCCTTTTTTGAGTACTGCTCCTAGCGACGCACCAATCAACAAGAACAGCACACAAGCTACTGCCTCTGTTCTTCGGTGATAGTACTCTACCCAAAACTTAACATAAGAATTTGATTTCCATTCAATGTAATCATTTTCTCTTTCAAGATGAAACATCATATTTGTAGCATCATTTGCTACAGACTGTGCTACTTGTTTCTTTTGAACACTAGTAAGAATTACATCTTTTTTTATTTCCAATTCTTTAACGATCAATAAATCATTATACACAAAATCAATACCTAATACACGTGTAGAAGCGGTTTTTAATTCTAACCTCCTATCAGCGACTAATTTTCCCAAGGTATCTATCTCTATTTTTAAAGTATCTGAATTCATCATCCATCTATTTCTAGAAAATCGCTCATCAGGAGTATTCTTCATAGACATTGAAGATATATCAAAAGGCATCATCACTTTATCAAAACTTGTACGAGTGGTCTGAATTGAATTTGTACTTCGTTTTTTACTTTGTTCTCTCGATGTATTTTCTGAATAGCGCTCACCATTGTACAATTCAAAAATCAACACCCCTGATTTCTTATCATTATAAATAAGCCCCGAATCTGCCACTATTACTTCTGTATTTCCATTTTTATGGGTATGGTCATACACCATTACATCTTTTATTCTCCCCGCATCGTCTTTAGAACCCGCCTTAATCCTGTAACCATCTATCCCATTGTAAAACATACCTGGGGTAAGGTTAAATGCTGGCTGTTTGGTTTTTATATCATAAAGTAAACTATAAAACTTAAGATTTGTTTTAGGTAAAATAACATCTCCTAGGTAGTATAAACCAACTCCTGCTAGTATCGAAAAAATAAATGATGGCAATATCAACCTCAACAACGATACACCGGCACTTTTTATCGCATTTAACTCGCCATGCTCACCCAAACTACCATAAGTAATAAGACCTCCCATCATTACTGCAAAAGGGAGTGCTTTAGGTATCACGTTAAACGCCAAATAGAAAATCAACTCTATATAAGTAAAAAAACCTAAGCCTTTTCCGAAAATCTCAGACTGATACTTCACTAATGTTTGCACTAAAAAAATCAACATTAGCACAAAAAAAGAAGTGATAAATGGTCCTACAAATGCCTTGAAAATCAACAAATAAAGTCTCTTTCTTAAAAAGAGTAATAAAAACTGATCAAACAGTTCTGAAACTTTCCTCATGTGTCCCTAAGCTCCTATAACATCTTTTAACGCATCTACCAATTCTTGCCAAAGTTCTTGGTGTTCAAGGTCTGTGTCATACATTTCTGATTTCTCTTCTATAATTAAATATGTGGATTGAGTAAAATCATTTCTTTCAATTGTGAACTTTGTATACTCAGGATCCTCACACTGACTTCCTTCTTCATCTAAATACTCTATTTTAAAACACTCATTTAATTTAGTAGATATAATTTTGGCTCTTAACTCCTCCCCATCAATTGTTAATTTTAAATTTTTGTCATTATCAAAATTAACATCGTCAGCAAACCATTGAGCTAAATTAGATGGCTCAGTGATATATTGGTACAACATTTTAGGGGAACAGTTGATTTCAAACTCCGAAATAAATTTTTTCATGCCAAAAGATAAGAATGCTTTCATCAATTCCCAAGATTATCGTAAATAATTAAAAAAAACACTT
Source organism: uncultured Cytophagales bacterium (assembly GCA_964511645.1). GTDB lineage: Bacteria > Bacteroidota > Bacteroidia > Cytophagales > JAAEPT01 > CAZEGV01. The sequence continues at coordinate 13,075 of CAZEGV010000037.1, read as the reverse complement.
TTTTTCACTTAGTACTTGACATTCAAAAAATAATATCCCAAGTTTGCATTCTAATTAATGGCGAGGTAGCTCAGTTGGTTAGAGCGCAGGATTCATAACCCTGAGGTCACGGGTTCAACTCCCGTTTTCGCTACAACACAAAAAGCCCTTTCAAATCAACTCTGAAAGGGCTTTTATTTTAATTTTTTTTTAAAGCTTTACTTATTATCAATCAATCCCCTCCCCGATTTACGAATCTTCTTAGCCTTTATTAATGATTTTGAAACACCGTCCAATACACCATTCACAAATTCCTTACTTCTAGGTGTGCTATAGGCTTTAGAAATCTCAATATACTCATTAATAGATACTTTTACAGGGATTGCTCTACACTCAATCATTTCAACTACAGCCATGTCTATAATAATGCTGTCTACCGTAGAGACTCTATCTTCATCCCAGTTTTTAAACTTAGACATAATTTCTTCTTGAAGCTCTTCACCCATCTCAACTACTCCATAATATAAATTATTAAGAAAATATTGGTCATCTTCCCAATCTTGAGATAAAGAAAGCATAGAAAAACCACTTTCCTCTGTTTTTTTAATACTTCGCTCAATCATAGAACGAATAATATCATTATTTTCTGACCAATAAGTATCTTTTTCGCTAAAATAATCTTGTAAGAGATCACTTTTAAACACCATCTTTTTAGCGATGTCGTAAATTATTTTTCGATCTTCCTCAAAACTTGGATTTACAACTTTTTGATAAGTTTGATAAGCTACGTGTTTTGCAATTCTATTTTTGTATAACTGACGTAAAGTGCTATCTTCTTCCAGCCAATTATCTTTCACTTTAGCAAGTGCTACTTTTGTTTCAGGGTCTTCTTTCAGTAAAGCTATCAGCTTATTCTTTACAAGATTAAAGCTACTTTTATTAAAATCTTTAGAAATTTTTTTATTCTCATTTTTAGTTTCGAGCTCTTCTACTAAAGCAGATAAGTCAACTAATAATTTTAAAACAGAACAATATGTATCTTGGATGTTTAAAGTATTTTGCAATAAAAAATCATACACTTTATTTTTATCTTTATCGTTTTGATTGCGATAAAAATCTTTAGCCTTCTCTACAGCTTCTAGTATTTCGTGGTTTTCTTGAGTGTTTTTTTCTTCTTTTTGTTTAAAGAAATTTATAAAAATTTGCCTAGCGTGTTTTTTACTATACTCAAGATTAGCATAATCTGGCTTATCCATCGCATTAAGATCTGGTTGAAAACACCTATCTATTTCGCTTAACGCTAATTGATAGTTAGCATTTACCTTTTGTCGATAAGCAAAAACACCTTGAATGGCTTTCACTCTTAATAATCTTCTGTTGAGCATATTTTTTTATTCCACGAATTAAAGAACGTAATCTATTTTACTTCTGTTATATTTGCTATTGTAGACAACAAAAGTACATATTTCTGTATAAATAGTAAACTTTATTATTGTGAAATCTCTCTTATCGGTTAATAAATATTTCTTTCGCTATATTCACTTGTTATTACTTGGTGGATTATTCGTGATTCTGTCTAATATATTTTACGTATTAGTACCTCCCTTTGTACGAGAAGGTCTTAATATGATTATGAATCAATCTACGATTAATGACACTCTAATTCATTATCACTTAGATTTTATTCATTTTGATTCTTATGCTAGTTCGCTAGTTGCTCTCTCTCTTATCATTATTAGTATCGCTTTACTTAAAGGCTTCTTTTTATTCCTTACTCGGCAAACAATTATTGCGATGTCTCGCCGTATTGAATATGATATGAAAAATGATATTTACAAGCATTACCAAACATTACCCACCTCGTTTTACAAAGTGAATAGAACAGGGGATATCATAACAAGAATATCTGAAGATGTAGGGCAAGTGCGAATGTATATCGGTCCTACCTTAATGTATGGGTTTAGCTTGATATCCCTTTTTGTACTAACGGTAAGTTTTATGTTTTCGGTTAATTCTCAATTGGCTCTTTACACATTAGCTCCTCTCCCATTTCTTAGTATTGGCATCTACTTTGTAAGTAGCCGCATGAATATTCAGTCTGATAAAATACAACAAAAACTATCTGGACTATCTACTTTTATACAAGAAACATTCTCAGGAATTCGTACTATAAAAACATTCTCAAAAAAAAACGACAGAATTAACAGTTTTGATATACTTAGCGAAGAGTACAAACAAGAATCGTTAAGTTTGACTAAAATAGAAGCTTTTTTTGTTCCACTCATTCAACTATTGATTGGCGGAAGTACTATTATCACCGTGTATATTGGCAGCAAACTAATTGCCGACAACGAAATCAGTATTGGACATATCGCTGAATTTGTTATGTATGTGAATATGCTTACTTGGCCAGTAACGTCTGTGGGTTGGATCACAAGCATTATACAACGAGCAGCAGCTTCCCAAAAAAGAATCAATGAGTTTATGGATACTAAAACTGATATCGTCAGTCATAAAAACCTTGAATTACAAAATGATTCTATCGAAATGATTAGTTTTAGAAACATCTCTTTTACTTATCCTGAATCTGGGATACAAGCTTTAAAAAACATTTCCTTTACTATCGGAAAAGGAGACACTTTAGCGATAATTGGTAATACAGGAAGTGGAAAAAGCACTATCGCAAGTCTTATATGTAGGTTGTATGACAGCAATAAAGGAGAGATACTCATTAACGGTGAAAGTATTGAGTCTTATAACATCCAATCCCTAAGAAGCAACATTGGGTATGTACCACAGGATGCTTTTTTATTCTCAGATACTATCAAAAACAATATTGCTTTTGGACATGATAAGATTAGTGATAAAGATATATATATCGCTGCCAAACAAGCAGACATCTATGATAACATTATGGAGTTCCCAAATCAATTTGATACAAAGGTAGGAGAAAGAGGGATCACACTGTCTGGAGGGCAAAAACAACGAACCACTATCGCTAGAGCATTTATTCGCAACCCTTCTCTGCTTATATTAGACGACAGTTTATCTGCGGTGGACACTAAAACAGAGGATACAATCCTCTCCAATCTCAAGTCAATAATGGCGAACCGTATTTCTATTATCATTTCGCATAGGGTATCTTCTGTAAAGCTGGCTAATAAAATAATTGTACTAGATGATGGGGTCATCTCAGAGCAAGGTTCTCATGAAGAATTAACTAAGCTAAATGGCTTATACAAAAAGATTTATGATGAACAGACAAAAAACAAATAACTATTTAGAATCAAACCCTGCCACTCCACCTGACACAATAAATTTCATCATATTACTACTTTTGACATCTACTGGACTTACATTTTCTTTATCTACAATAAAAAGCATACCTGAAAAAGCGTAAGAGTGAGGTAAGTAAACAGCTACTTTCCCTGGAAGGTTTAGTTCATTTAAATCTGACTGTGTAATAAACCCTGGCCTATAAACATATTCAGACTCTTTAACCAAAACTGGCTTTTCAAATTTCCGTTCTTTCCCTACAAAAGCTTTCATCAAATCCTTCATAGATGAGTAGATAAACCCAATCAATGGGGTTTTATTGATTAAACCTTCTATATAATTACCCAAAGGACGCATCAATAAACTAGAGCCTAAATAACCAAATAAAACCAATCCTAAAAGAGAGGCTAAAACAATAAAAAGAGAGACTAATCCTCCGTATACGGTACGTGGTATATAGCTACCTATCCAATTAAAAACAATACCGATAAGCCACACCGTAGCAATAAAAGGCATTACAAAGATTACTCCTCTAATGAGATATGAAATTAATTTCTTTATCATAAAAACTTAATTAAGGGCGATACTTATACCAAGGTATACAAAAAAAAACAAATTACAAATGAATTAAAATAATCACAAAAGTTAAGAGTTTTGGCTTGAGTTTTGAGGTAATACTTTTTTATAGTAATTTAGCGAGATATTAAAATACATAGAATGAATTTTCCAAAAGAATTAAAATACACCAAAGATCATGAATGGGTTCGCTTAGAAGAAGACGGAACGGCAGTGATAGGCATTACTGACTTTGCTCAATCTGAGCTTGGAGACATCGTCTATGTTGATATCGACACAATAGACGAAACTATTAATGGAGAAGAAACTTTTGGTAGTATAGAAGCTGTGAAAACAGTTTCAGACTTATTTATGCCTGTTGACGGCACTATACTTGAACTCAACGAAGCAATCGATGACGCACCAGAAAAAGTAAATGAAGACCCTTATGGAGAAGGCTGGATTGTAAAGATAAAATTAAACGACGAACAGTCTTTAGACAGTTTACTTAGTGTAGAAGCTTACAAAGAACTAATCGGGAAATAATGTTTCTCAACTATAATTTATTTACTTTCTGTTGGGCGGGAATTATACTAGCCCTAACCGTTTCCTCTGGATCTATACACTCAAATATGGGAAATCAAGGCACTGATAAGGTAATACACACTTTCATCTTTATGGTACTGACTTTACTCATGATAGTAGGCTTCAGAAAACAACATAAGTTTAATAAACTAAGAACTAACGCCGTTTTATCTACTATAGTAATTTGTTCTTTATATGGATTTTTGATTGAATTGATTCAATTATTCTTACCTTACCGTTCAGTAGAATTTGCAGACATACTAGCCGACTTGGTGGGTATCGGAATTGGTTATATCATGTATTTTATGGTTTATAAATTTTCATTCAAATGGTAATAATAATCCTAATCATTGCTTTAGCATTATTTGTTGGTTTACTAAGTTTTTTTTCGCCTGATATTATACAGTTCATTAAAAAAAATAATATCTATAATGGAGAAAAAAAAATAGAAGCCGCAGATAATAAGACTTACACAAGTTTATTCCTTATTCTTGGACTAGTTTTTAGTTTATCCATTACTTATTATACTTTTGAACTATTATTTGGGTACCTCGTTCCTAGTAGAAGCGACGAAGCCATGGAACTGATAGAGCAAGAACTGGAAGAAATACCAGTTATTGACTTGCCACCACCACCACCACCACAGCAAATAATTGAACCCGAAATAATTGAAGCAGAAGTAGAAAAAAAAGAAGAAGTGAAAATAGACTCTGCAAGAATAGATGACCCGCCACCTATTATTACTGTTATAAGTATGCCTACGATAGCTCCTCCAGCAGAGGTCACTGATAACAAAATCTATAGCTTTGGAGAAGTAGCTAAAAATGCTCAATATAAAGGGGGGCGTGGCGCTATGCTTAACTATATGTCTACACATATGAAATACCCCGCTTATGAGCGAGATAATGAAATTGAAGGGGAAGTATATGTTACTTTTGTAGTAGACAGAGATGGTAGTATAACTCAAGCCAAAATATTAAAACCTACCTCTTCACCTGCCCTTAACAAAGAGGCTTTAAGACTATTAAAGACTCTACCTAAATGGGTCCCCGCAGAGACCAAAGGAGGAATTCTTGTTAAACAAAGAATCAATATCCCTATTCGATTTATGTTGGATTGACGAAAGTTATATATCATATACATATTTAATCAAAACAGGAATAACCAAAGACTTAGATTCTTTCACTCAAAAAAGCATTCGGTTAATCAATTTCATTGCTATCATTTATGTACTAACTAGTTCATTTGGGCAGGGATTATACATTTTTCGCTAACTACAATTGTCCAACTCATCCACCTTAAATACAAATATACTACCACAAAACCATGATTATTATACCATTTTAACTATAAGACAAGTCATTTATCCTGTTTGTTTTTACACTCTCTTCGTTAAAATAATTTACCGTAACCAGTTATGCTAAATCATTTTTCCTCGATATTGCAAAAAACAATTCAATCTAAATTAGACTCATATTATAGTTAAACTGGTATTAATACTATGTAATGTCTCGTTATCTATTATTACTTACAGCATTCAATTGGAGGTGACAGATAATGACAATAATCTAATTCAAGTAAAAAGTGACGATATTACGATAGGTGAATAGTCTAAAAAAGACTAGGTGCAGAAAGAGGTGAAAAACATTTAAATACAAATAAATCGTTCTTGTTCTCTACTCACACTCAAAAACTAGTGACCCCGACAGGATTCAAACCTGTAACCCTCAGAGCCGAAATCTGATATTCTATTCAATTGAACTACGGGGCCAATGTTTTTACTTATACTTTATCTAATTTCTTTTATTATAAAATCAACCCTCAGAGCGATTCGTCAGCTGACGAACTATTCAATTGAACTACGGAGCCAATCATTAATTATGGCAAATCTATATTTTTTAATAAAACAACGCAAGCAATTCCCTTTTTTTTGTAATTTATCGCCATGTTAAGAATAAAAGACTTGTCCAAAGCATACAATAAGCACCAAGCCCTAAGTAATATTAGTTTTGAAGTCCCTAAAGGACAGATAACAGGATTACTCGGACACAACGGAGCGGGCAAAACAACCTTAATGCGAATCATTACTAGAATCCTTCAGCAAGACAGTGGAGAAGTCATTTTAAATGACTCAAAAATATCAGCAGACATTACCCGAAAAGAAATTGGTTACTTACCCGAAGAACGAGGACTTTACAAAGGCATGAAGGTAAACGAATACCTATCATACATAGCCAAACTAAGAGGAATTGAAAAAAAAGAACGAAACCAAAAAATAGAACATTGGATTAAAAAACTAAACTTACAAGACTGGAAAAATCAAGAAATAAATGCTTTATCAAAAGGTATGCAACAAAAAGTGCAATTCATTGCAGCACTATTGCACAACCCTTCCCTACTTATATTAGACGAACCCTTTTCAGGTTTTGATCCTGTCAATGAGCAAAACTTAATGAATGAAATCGTTAAATTAAAAGAAAAAGGAGTTACAATATTATTCTCGACCCATCGTATGGACTCAGTAGAAGAATTATGTGATAACATTGTATTCCTCAACAAAGGAAAGACCATTTACAAAGGAGATGTTATCAGCTTAATGAAAGAATACGAACAAGATAATTTTGTAGTAGAAACAACTAACGGAAAAACTCTTGTTGAAACCGAAAATCTTCAACAATACATTCAACAACAAAGTACAAACAGCCTAGTTTCTATCAACAAAGAAAAAAAAACATTAAAAGAAATTTTCATTACAAAAGTAAATGATGAATATTAAGCATATCAAACATATCATATGGAGAGAATTTAGTACCCGTGTACGAAAAAAATCTTTTATCATGACTTCGGTACTTGGTCCCATTGCAATGCTAGTCATGATGATTGTACCCTACTGGGTTAGCACAGGTGGAAATAGCCAAAACACATACAAAGTACTTGCCCTTGGTTGCGACAACCAGCTAGAAGAAGCCTTACAAAACAACGACCAAGTCAGCTTCAATTTTGCTTGCTCAGACTTTGACTCTATCTATCTCGCTAGTTACGACGCTATTTATGATTCAAAAAACTCAAAATGGATTTATCACAATACTAATGATATGGTATTTGATTATGTACACGCTAGAATAGCCATGTACAGCAGTGGGGACATAATGAAAATACCGAACATACAACTAGATCAGGTGGCAGGTGATAACAACAAAAAACAAACTGTCCGCACTTTTGTAGCCTACGGAAGTGCCATCATGATTTATTTCTTTATTTTCTTATACGGGATGCAAGTAATGAAAGGAGTCATCGAAGAAAAAAACAACCGCATCATAGAAGTACTCATCACAATGGTAAAACCCTTTGAGCTGATGATCGGAAAGATTGTAGGAATTGGACTACTTGGACTCATCCAATTCCTGTTTTGGGCACTTTGTTACAGTATAATTCTACTTATTTTTAATGCTAAATACGGCATTTCTAACTTTTCTGACAGTCATATTGCCAACCAAATTGGAGACACTTCTGTAATGACAGACATGAACGCCTTGTTTTTCGCCTACACACCAGCACAATGGTTGGGTGTATTCCTATGGTTTTTATTTTGTTTTGTTTTTGGATACCTAATATTTGGGGCGTTATTTGCCGTAGTAGGTGCTGCTTCCGATGTAGATACGGAAACCCAACAATTCATATTTCCGCTTACAATTCCACTCATCGGAACACTTGTTTTTTCTGATAAAATACTAACCGCACCAGCTAGTTTACTTGCCAAAACTCTATCTTACTTCCCTCTTTCTAGCCCTATAGCCTCCCCCTTAAGGAGCACATACCTCATTGTGGACGCACCTTGGTGGGAAACCTTAACCGTTATTTTTTTTCAACTTACAGGATTTCTATTTATCACTTGGGTAGCCTCTAGAGTGTACAGGATAGGAATCTTAAGCTATGGAAAAAAAGTTGGTTTCTCTGACTTAGCAAAATGGTTTTTTAGAAAAGATTAAAAACACACTTAAATTATGTAAATGATTTTTGGGCGTTCCTACATTCGCCAAAAGGAAAGCTCATGCAGTCGGGCTTTTAGTTCTCAATCTTCCCGATGAAAAATCGGAAAGGATTTTCACGTCAATCCCTAACGCAAAAAAAACATTTCATTACTTTCCCCTTTTATCTAGCTCATCTCTTAACTTAGCTGCCTCTTCATAATTTTCATTATCAATTGCAGTATCAAGTTTCATTTCTAAATCTTTAGTAGAAAGTCCCGAATAAGCATCTCCGTCCATAGACTGCTCTAACTCTTCTAGCACTTCATCCAGTTCTTCATCTGTCAATTCTTCGTCCTCTTCCAAAAACTCATCATCATCATCTTGAACAACAATACCCGCTTCTGCCATTACCGCTTCATTTGTATAAATGGGCACACCAAAACGCAAAGCCAAAGCAATAGCATCAGATGGTCTAGCATCTATCACCTCTCGCTTTTCGCCACTTTTTGTATGGATTTCTGTATAAAAAACCCCAGAGTCTAACTTAGAGATATAAACTTCAGTCAGATCTATCAAATAACTTTTAGCGAAAGCTTTAAACAAATCATGGGTCATTGGACGGCGAGCAGGAATCTGCTCTAACTCCAAAGCAATGGATTGTGCTTCAAACATACCAATAATAATTGGTAGTCTTCTATCTCCAGATACTTCTCCCAGTACCAAAGCAAAAGAACCTGTCTGAGTATTACTCGATGACAGGCCTATGATATTTACTTCTATTTTACTCACAATCTTAATTCTAATTTTACAAAGCTACCCTGCTTTTAGAGCTTCTATCAACTTAGGCACTACTTCAAAAGCATCTCCTACGATACCGTAATCGGCTGCTTTAAAGAACGGTGCGTCTTCATCAGTATTAATTACTACAATCACTTTTGAAGAACTTACTCCCGCAAGATGCTGAATAGCTCCCGAAATTCCAATTGCAATATACAAATTTGGGCTAACTTTAATCCCCGTTTGTCCTACATGCTCATGATGAGGTCTCCAGCCCACATCAGATACAGGTTTAGAACAAGCCGTTGCTGCACCTAATTCTTTTGCTAGTTCTTCTATCATCCCCCAATTCTCTGCAGCTTTTAATCCTCTACCTGCCGACACCACGAAGTCTGCTTCTGGTAACAGAATATCTCCTTCGGCAATTTTCGTGTCTAAAATTTTAACTTTAGCATCAGCCTCATTTGCACTTACCGTTACATCAGTCACAGAAGCTTCTCCGCTAGACACTTCAAAATCATACGAATTTTTCTTGACTGTAATCACTTTTTTATCTCCTGTAAGATTCAAACTCACAAAAGCTTTGCCCGTATAAACTCCTTTTTTAACAACAAACCCACTTACTGTATCAGGCAAACCAATTACATTAGTAGCAATCGCCGCATTTAATTTAACTGCTACGCTAGACGCAGCGGCCTCCCCCCTCGATGAGTTCGTTAATACTACAACACTAGCATCTTTAGCCACTTCTGCCACAGCAGATGCCACCTGAAGTGCATTGGCATTGTCTGGCAAATTAGAGACCCTTAACACTTCTAATACTCCATAATTCCCCACTTCTTGAAAAGTATCATTTTCTCCTATTCCTACTGCCTTTACTCCTAAACCTAATTGATCTGCTAATCCCTTTGCATAAGCAATTGCTTCGTAAGAAGATTTCTTTACTTTTCCGTTTTCTGTTTCTATATATACTATTACTGACATATTTCTATAAGTTTAATTTTTAAAAAAAAATATTTATATTACTTTGGCTTCATTTTTTAATAAATCTACCAATTCTGCAACATTATCTGCACTTACCATCTTACACCCTGACTTAGCTACAGGCAATTCAAACTCTTTAAGCACCGACTTAGACTCATCCACAGATGGTTCTATCACTTCCAAGGGCTTAGTCCTTGCAGACATAATCCCTCTCATATTTGGAATTTTCCATTCTGCTATTGGCTCTTGGCAACCTGCTACAAAAGGCAAAGCAACTTCCATCATTTGCTTCCCTCCTTCTATCTCTTTTTCCATTTTGGCTACGTTACCTTCTATTTCTAACTTCATTACTGGGGAAACACTCGGGAGACCTAACATCTCGCCAATCAAGCCATGTACCACTCCACCGTTAAAATCGATTGACTCTCTTCCTGTCAAAATCATATCAAAGCTTTTATCTTTAGCGTAAGCGACAATCAAACTCGCTACTTGATACGAGTCTGTTGGTTCTTGGTTAATTCTGACTGCATTATCTGCCCCAATTGCCAATGCTTTTCGGATAGATGGTTCAGTATCTACTAGCCCTACATTGAGCACTGTTATCTCTCCGCTAGTAGCATCTCTAATTTCTACTGCTCTAGCTAAAGCATAATCATCATAAGGTCCTATGATAAATTGTACACCATTTGAATCAAATTTCGTATTATTGTCTGCAAATGTAATCTTGGACGTGGTGTCTGGAACATGGGTAATACACACTAAAATCTTCATATATGTCAAGGGTTAAGTTTCATTCTTGTTTATATATACTATAATAGTATGCATGTGGTTGTACTTTTAACTTAAAAAAATAAAAAAATGTCTGATGATAGACTTAAATACTTACTAGCTCTTAGCAAAGAAACAGCAAACGACCCATTTATACATTATGGTTTATTTTTAGAATATAAGAAGATAAACCATGTAGAAGAGGCTAAAGCACAACTTGATACCTTGCTAAAATATTTTTCTAACTATCTTCCCGCTTATTATCAAGCGGCACATTTTTTTGAAGAACAACAAGATTTCAAAAAAGCGGTTTTTTGTTACGAAAAAGGAATTGAATTAGCTAAATTACAAGACAATCATCATATTCTCGCTGAGCTCAACAGAGAATATGAATTTTTGAAAGAAGATTTAGAATGATCTCAGTTTTAAAATTAAACGTCACTTGGGCGCACCCCATTCGCCAAAAGAAAAGCTCATGCGGGCAGGCTTTTTGTTCCCAATCTTTTTTATTTTTATGATTTTGTCATGCTGAGCTTGTCGAAGTACAAAAATCATAAAAATAAAAAAGGATTTCCACGTCAATCCTTAACGCAACAAAAAAAAGAGCAGTTAACTCACCTATTCGTAGGTTAAGCTTTTTCAGTGCACCTACGACCAGTACCTACAAACTAATACCATTCATCATTATTACTCTTGTATACTTGAGTGCCTGCGGACCCAACCTCCCCACCACAGAAGAAATGAAGGAAGAGCAAGTTAGCTACGAACTACAAAAAAGTGGGGTATTAAAACACCAAGGCACTTATTTTAAAGAACACAAAGAAGAAATAATAGCAATGGCTACAAAAATGAGACACTTATCAGACACCGCTACTGTATTCGAAAACGTCTTGAGTGATACGACTTACTTACACGAACACCATATTAATATCACCTTTTCTGACTTCCAACCCAGACAAGTCCAATCCGAAAGCTCAACTTCAAGGAAAAATACTCATTTTTTAAACTCTGGAAATTGGGAACATACCCCTATTAACGACTTAACTGACGTTATTTTGAAATGTGACAGCCTAAAAAACTACACATTATGTCATCAAACTCATCAGGAATTATTTGAAAAACTTTTAACATTAGATTATGTGTTTATAGAAAAAAGATTACTACACATAAAACCTAAAATGCAAGGGGAATCCGATTTTCAAGGCGGATTATTCTTTAGTAAAGTTAATTGCTACGACCTTAAGTCAGGCAAAGCTTTTTATCAATTCATGATTTCGGCTACCAGTAGTAATCAAATCCAACAAAATCAATTTGGTTTTAACACAATAGATAGGGACTTAACAAAAAACATCAATCAAGCCAGAAAAGATGCGGTAGCAAAGCACTTTTTCTCATACTAGTTTCTTGTTTTATATACTCTTCTATCAATTGAGTTTAACTTACACCCTTCACAACCTTCTAACTCCACCTCGTTTTTCAATGCTGTTTTAAGCAATGCTTTTGAAATGGTGATTTTACTTTCCTCCATTTCAACCATTTCATCAAATGCTTCATACTTATCTGTCTCAGATAAGCTATTGTTTTCAGGAATGGTTATAAACTCAATCTTGTTTCCTTTATCCGCAACCACCTTATAGTAACGGTTTTCCGAGTAGTTTTTTGAAAGATGATAATAATCCCCTGTTGTTGGGTATTCAATCATTAATTCTTGTCTTGCTTCATACTCTTTACTAGAGTTTTTATTCCTGTGGCTAGATCTTAAGTCAGAAACCCAAAAGAACAAACCTACTAATGCTCCTATATAAAACAATGACCACGAGTACCATGGGGTTTTTAATTCGCTAGAAAAATGTGTTTTAATATGAGTTTTTAAATCTTCAGGCATTTCATAAAGGTCTTTTTCCCCAGGCTTTTTTAAACCATAGAGCTTGCCGATAGGAAAAAAAGGAATCCAAAACAAGTGTGCATACCTCTGACGAATCTCAATAGTTACTCCCTCCCATCCAGAGTTTGAGGGAATTTTTAAATTTGCGGGATTATACTTTTTTATAGAGAAACTACCGTGACCGAAAACAACCATATTGTATATATATTTAAGTTAAAGCAACAAATTAAACTAATTTACTACATAACTGTCCGAAAGAATAAGTAGGGAAAAAGCATAAAAATTTCAATTTTTG
>CAZEGV010000036.1:0-27130 GCA_964511645.1 uncultured Cytophagales bacterium | reverse complement strand
ATCCATGAGCCTGGTGTGACTTGGGGATTGTTTAGTGGAGATAAGGAGCAGGAGTATGAAACAGCTAAGTGGAAAGCAATATTACTGTCTTCATCAAGAACCCTTGTTTATTTAAATCCAACCTCTGAAGAAAAAGCAATTATTACAGGAGATTATATTGATTTTCACTACTCAGGGCATGGGGAAAGTAAAACTGAACTTTCTGAAGAGGGGTTGAAACATAGAGTGAATGGTGTGTTGTTTATTTCTTCAGCTGAAGAAGCTGAAGAGTATGGAGTAGATATTGGTGCTGTTTCTCATCAGATGAAAGCAAAGGGAACTTACAAAGAATCTGAAATAGTACACTACATGGGTAATTATATCATTCATTCTAATTATGAGCTGGTTGACGGTGGAGTTATTTTGATCTCGGATGAATTTATTACATCATTAAATCTTACAAAAGAAGCAGAAGATTTTATACGATTTCATCAACAAAACATCATTGATTACAAGAATAAGAAAGAGGTCTTTGATGGAAAGTCAAGCGAAAATAAAAAAGAGGAAATAAAAGTTTATAGCGAGATGTATAACGACCCCCAGCCATCCTCTCAAGGAAAAGTCAAGATACTTTTAAGAAACGGCATGATTATAGAGCTAGATGATGATAGATTGTCTCAGAGATTTAGGATAGTAATGTGTATTAATGGTGAAAAAGGTGTGATAAAATGGTAAAAATATATATTGTAATAGTAAGTGTTTTAATGTCAATCCTTTCAATTGGGCAAGATGTTATTTCTGATTTATATAAATCAGACGAAGCCTATCGAAGAATAGAAGTTTTGTTAGACTCTACTGAGGTGTTGGGGTTGAAAAAGGAATCACTAGTGCTAGCACTAGATTGCAGAAATGTTATTCCTTTAAAAGAAGGTAAATATACTTTGAGAAAAAAAATAAAAAAAGTGTATTATGAGTTAGATAGTTTAGTTAGGTTTTATTCTAGTTCATCTAGACTTGGTGAAACTAGTTTTGATTTTTCTCGATTTAAGGAGCTAGAGTACTTGCATTTAATTGCAGACAGTTTGATCATTGTGCCACAAAGTATTAAACAGTGTCAAAACATCAAATTATTAAATGTATCTATTAACAGATTTAAAGAATTGCCTAAATGGCTTTTTGAACATTCGACTATACAAATTCTGAATGTATCAGATAATGCTTCAATAAACACCTTAATACTACCAAATAATGTGGGTCAAAATGTTTCTTTATTGAAGTTAAATCTTAACAAAGCTAATATAGTTAATATCCCTGTTCTTTTTTTAAATTTTGTAGGATTAATAGAACTAGATTTATCTGAAAATAATTTTTCTAAAATCCCTCTCAGTATAAAAAAATGCACAAATTTACATAAATTGAATTTAGCAGGTAACCCTATTACTGAATTTCCTGAAGGCATACGTTATTTAAATTCGTTAGAGTACCTTAATTTAAAAGAGACACAAATAGAAGATATTCCTAAGTGGGTTTTCGAAATGAAAAACTTAAAACATTTAGGGCTTCCTAGCACTTATTTCAACAAGCATCTGGAAGAATTATTTGAAAAAGATCTTGATAATAAATATTATCCTATAAAATTATTTTAGTCATGAAAATTACTTCTACAATTATTTTTATTGCTTTCGGATATTTGTTGTTTTCCCAAACAGTTGTTACTAATGATATATCACATAGATTAAAGGAAGGTGAAATTTGTATAGTTGTCGAAAGGGAGATTGCATCAGAGCTAGGTTTACCATCTAATTACCTTGTGAAATCTCCCATTAATAATGAAGAAATTGAGTATCAGTATTATTATAACGTTTATGACTGGAAGACAAGTAATGTTACTCGATACGATTTGAATATGGGGTATGAATATGAGAGATATATAGGCGCTTATCTTAGAAATATAAGAAGGTTTGGAGTGGATTTAATTCATACTCCAGAGTATCTTTCAGCATACGAAGAGTTTTTCGGTCAAATACGTTTAAATTACGCAGCAAATATTTCAACTATATATTTTAAGGAATTACCTCCAATCTTATTGAAGAATTTCAGAATCTTGGAAAATCCAGAGGATAAAATAAGGATATCTGTATCAATGAGGGTTTTATCGTATGATGAGTTGTTTTTCGAAACAGCTCCAATAGATGTTTTTCGTGATAAAAGTCTATCTGTTTCCAATAGGAGACTTTACATTAATGGAACAAATGAAATTACTAACCTGTCAAATGTTATTAATAATTACAATCAATTACCATCTGCTGGTTTACAATGCCTGTCTTGTTGTGAGTCTCATATCAGTCACTGTAAATTACCATCTAATTGCAGTGATTTTGGGGGTAAAAATTACAGGTTTACTACGTCAAGCTTAGATTGCGTTGACGATGAGGTATATTCTAAACTGGGTATAGGTATTTTTTACAACCTCTATATTGAGGATAAGGATATATATACCGCGTTTTCAACTGAGAGAGCTAGAGTTTTAAATGATAATTCTAACATTAATTCCACCAAGGTTGCACCGTTAATAGAAATAGAATAATATCATTTAGATCATAAAATGAGTTAAATTAAGGTTGAGTTATTTACCCCACTGCTCTTAGCTTGTAGGTTAAGCTTTTTCAACGGTTCCGTCAGTAGACGGACACGTCCTTAGTAGTCGGGCACACCCACCATTATGTATAAAGGGCATCTTGCCCTTGGTTATCGTTTTTAATTAATAATGAAGAGTTAAAACTGGATAGTTGTTGTTTAATAAAGCAAGTCAAAAACAAAAGAAATTAAATTTTGTATTTTTTGCGTTAAGGATAGAGCGGTTTGTTTGAAATCTTAGCGATTTTTTTTGTCGCTAAGATTGAGTAGCGAAAGCCTGCCCCAGGTTGCTTTTTTAGCAAGCGGGGAAACGCCCAAGGTTTTTAGTAGAGTTGTTTTTTTTACTATGTTTTGTGATTGATTCCGAATGTTTTCTGTTAATTTTTTATCTTTGTAACCCGTGAGTAGATTATTTAAAATATTTCTTTTAGTTGCCTTAAGCTTTTTTACAAGTTTGAGTGCTAATGATAGTCTATTAGTTGGCATGCCCAAAGACGGAGGTTTGGGCGAAGACATCACGCTCACCGAAAACATTACAGCATCAGACATTATCGTAAGCGGATACCAAGTAACGGTAGGCGGACAAACTGCCACTATCCCAGTCCTGATAAAAGGCGGAGACGGAAAAGTATTTTCAGCAAGCTCATCAGGAGTAGTAGAAGGTGGTGGGGGTGTGAATTTTGCATATGACGAATGGTTACGAGATGATAGCAAAAGTAGAGTTCTACCTCCTGATGAGTTAAGCGGTGGTCAAGTAACATTTGTTGTAGGAATTAAAGGATCTGGGGGCGGAAAGGGTACGGAGTTAAGTGTTTCTTTTAATGGGGAAATGACTCTTTGGATGTACGCATCAAGTGAATGTGCCTTACAAACAAACAAGGGCGTACGGAGTCGCAGTATGCTCGGTTTGAAAAGCGTTTTATGGAAGGTGAGTTTCAGTATGTATGGGATATGACATCTGTAGATGAACGTTTAAATGATTTAACTAGAATTTTTGGTAAAATAAATGTTTTATTTCTGAAAAAGATAATAGGTTTAATGCCCCCTAGTAATGAGAAAGAAAAACACTTAATAAGTGAATTAACAAGTTCGTCAGGAGGTATTAACCTAACTAATCTTCTTGCCTTGTATAATTTAGGTGATGAGTATTTTATGACTTTTTTAGATTAGTTCCGGTGCTGATTGGAGAATGAGCGAAGCGGTTTCTTCAATCAGGCAAGGCATTGGGTTTAGAGTGTGGTGTTTTGTTGGCAGTTTGCAACTGCCTGTGAGGAGTTGGGTAGGTGAGGTGTAGTTTTTATGGAGTTTTGAGTTTTGTGTAAAAGTGTATAATTTAGGCGTGGTGTAGGCAGTTGCATTCCGAAGCTTCGGAATGCCATGTAGATTGTAGCTTTAAATTAAGTGTGTAGACGGACACGTCCTTAGTAGCAGGACACAGCCACCTATTATGAATAAAGGGCATCCTGCCCGCGGTGTATTTTTAATTAATAATGAAGAGTGAGTAATTAATAATAGGTGTTTTGTGTCAGCCTGAGTTTATCAATACAAAACTTTGGCTAATTTCTTTTTGTTTTATTTGTAGTACTTTGTATAATGACGGGCAAGATGCCCTTGGTTATCGTAAGTCGTAGAACCGCTAAAAAAGCTTAACCTACGACTAGGTATGTGTATTACAAGCTAAGACCATCGGGGTATAGTATAGGTGATGGAAAATATTTTGGAAAAAATGGAAATAATGGTATTGATGGGTTTTATTATAAAGGGGATATAGAAAATCCAACAGAAATTATAGTAATGGAAAGTAAGCAAATGAAAATAAATGGTTCTGTAAAATTAAATAATGGAAACAGTTCTACTGGGTTACCATCTCAAATGAAAGAGGATTGGATAAGATATATTGCAGATAATAAACTAAATAATCTCACAGGGTTACAAAAACAAACAGCAACAGCAATTCAAAATTCGCCAGTCGGATTTATTAAAAAATATGTTGTAGCTGTAGATAAAGCAACTGGAGAGGTTAATTTCTTGAAATTAGGAGGCTTTTAAATATGCAAACAATTAATGATAGAATATCTGATAAATTAAAGAGTACTGATATTTGGATTAACCATATTACTACTGATGAAAGAAATTTAAAGTCAATGGGCTTGAATTTTAGATTTTTAGAGATAGACTTAGCAATAAAATCAATTAATGATAAAGATTATGCAGAAAGTAAACTGCATTTTTATATAGCATCACTTCTTGACAAAATGAGAATTGAAAAATTTAATGATACATTATTTGATTTTGGACTTCCTTATATTGTCTATCCTATTTTGAGTGACAATGAAATCTTAATTAAATCGTATTCGGAATTAAGATATAATGCTTGGGGGCGAATGCCCAGTATGGATAAAAATGTGTCAAAAGGTAAAGATGCTATTTGGTGTAATACAGTTCAGTTTTTTATGGCTAATGATATTCAAGGAATAGAGAGAAACCTAAATATCATTGAAACATTAACGCTACCCAAACTACCAAAAAACCAACAAGAACTAAAATTGGATTATGAGTTTTACAAAGCGCTTTTAAGTAAAGACAAAAGTAAATGTGAAGAAATTTTGGAGCAATTAGTCAGCCCCAAAATTCATAAAAAGAGAAATGATAATACTGTTTTAAATAAATATGTTTCTCAACCTGCTTTGGGTTATGCAAAATTGGCTTGGAGACAAGGATTAGAAGTTGAAGTAAATAGTCCATTAGTACCTAAAGAAATTTTACCTATTGAGCCGTTAGATAATTATGAAATTCCTTATGACTTCTTAAACTAAAATATATGAAAAAGATATTAGGATTAGCTATTACGCTAGGTTTGTTTGTGTTGGTTTATATTTATATGTCATTCTTGACTTTTACTAACTCACCTGTATTGATTTCAGCAGTAATTGCTTTGTTGCTTACTTATGGTGTTGTGTCGTCTTTGACGAGTAGTTTTTCAGTAAGTGAGTACAAGCGTTTAATTGAAAAGACAAAACATCTTCATCTTTTTTGGACAATGATGATTGTGATTAGCGTAAGTGTAGGAGTGTTTTCTTTTTTGTTTTGTGTCAATCATTATATAGAAATGAGTCAAGTAGAGTTACAGTATAACTCATCCTCAACTAAAGGTCTCGTAACAAAAAAATGGAGTAGTAAACGATTAAAAAAAATGGAAGTAGTTGATATAGAAAATATAGAATTTGAATATCAAGTGAAAGATGTTCTGTATACAAAGGCTGTTTTCCATCGATATGTTACAAAAGAGCATTATGATTTATTTAAAGGGGTGTCTGATAAGCCTTACCCAGGGGTAGGTACTGAGATAAGAGTCTTTTATTCAAAGGGAAATCCTAGTGTTTTTAAATTAGACTATTAAGTAAATACCCCCACTGGTCTTAGCTTGTAGTTTCTGGTCGTAGGTTAAGCGTTTTCAGCGGTTCCGTCAGTAGACGGACACGTCCTTAGTAGCAGGACACAGCCACCTATTATGAATAAAGGGCGTCCTAGCCCTTGGTGATCGTTTTTAATTAATAATAGGTGCTTTGTGTGTCGAAATGTCAAAAACAAAAAAGATATAGCGGATAGCCCGACCATGAGAAGCTGAAATATAACGAAGTATAATGTAAGCCTCATAAGAGGTTTTAAGTAATTATTTTGTTGATAGAACTATTTATATATATAGTATTCTTAATAATATTTGTTTTAGGTCTTCTTTATATTTTTTTAATTAAATAAGGAAATCTAAAGAGATTGTCTTGTAAATGATTTCAATTTTCGTTTACTTGGTGTTCTTAAATAACTATCATTATGCCAAAAGGAGAACATTTCAAAAAATCAAACCCACGTAATACTCAAGTATCTTTTAAGGTAAGCGAAAAAGAGCATGAAAAATTACTAGCTTTGGCAAATAGAACGGGGATGTCTATTCCGCAATGGATAAGACTTCAGATTGAAAAAGGTAGGATGCAGGATGATACACAGCTACCTAATAAATCCAAAAAAGGGGAGTCTCAGATGTCTTTATTTTAATTTTTTTTGTATTGTAAATGCCTAGCAAAGATTATGTGATACTCGTAAATACCAAAGACGAGGAGATAGGAAAAGAAGAAAAACTTAAAGCTCACTTAGAGGGTAAGTTACACAGAGCGTTTAGCATTTTTATTATAAATAATAAAGGTGAGATGCTTTTACATCAAAGAGCGAGTAATAAATACCATAGTCCTGACTTATGGACAAATGCTTGTTGTTCGCATCCAGCACCAAGAGAAAAATTAGAAAAAGCCATTCCTCGTAGGCTACAAGAAGAGCTTAATATTATAGCAGAAGGTTTAAAACCACTTTTTTCGTTTACATATAAGGTTACTTTTGGTAATGGACTTACAGAGCATGAATACGATCATATTTGGCTTGGAAAGTACAATAAAGAACTTAAGCCTAACCTGCTAGAAGTAAAAGATTGGGGCTATTTTTCGATAGAGGAAATCCGAAAAGGAATTAGTCAGTTTCCAGATAGATATACTTTTTGGTTCAAAGAGCTATTTGAACGAGTTGTGAAAAAGCTAGATTAGTTAGCCCATTTTTTTTGCGTTAGGAATCCGTCAGGAGATGGACATTATTTGTGGAAATCCTTTGTTATTTTTTTTGTGTCACATTGAGCTTGTCGAAATGTCAAACACAAAAAAAAATAAAGATTGGGAACAAAAAGTCCGACTGTCATGAGTCGTTTTAGCGAGTGAGAGGAACGTCCTAATAAATACAGTGTGAATTGGTATCATCTCCCGAAAAAAAACAATGAATTTTGTTTAAGACTCTTTATATTTGTGTTTTCATATTAGTTAATTTATGTTCATGTCAAAAATATTAATAATAGGAGCTGGAGGAGTAAGTAATGTTGTTGTCAAAAAATGTGCAATGCTTCCAGAGGTGTTTTCTGCTATTGTGCTAGCGAGCAGGACAAAGTCAAAGTGTGATGCCATAGCTGCTGAAATCAAAAATATGACAATTACAACGGCTCAAGTAGATGCCGATGATGCAGGTCAAGTAAGGGATTTGATACAAAAATACCAGCCTAAGTTGGTGATTAATGTAGCTTTGCCTTATCAAGATTTACCAATTATGGATGCCTGTCTGGCAGAAAGGGTACATTATTTAGATACTGCAAACTATGAACCCAAAGAGAAAGCGAAATTTGAGTACAGCTGGCAATGGGCGTATAAAAAGCGATTTGAAGAGAAAGGAATAATGGCGTTACTGGGGTGCGGATTTGACCCAGGGGTAACAGGGGTCTTTACAGCGTATGCGGCTAAACATCATTTTGATGAAATACATTACTTAGACATTGTAGATTGTAACGCAGGAGACCACGGGAAAGCTTTTGCTACTAACTTTAATCCAGAAATCAACATCCGAGAAATTACTCAAAACGGAAAATATTGGCAAGATGGAAAGTGGATAGAAACCAAGCCAATGGAGATTCATAAGCTTATCAATTACCCCGAAATAGGAGAAAAAGAATCATACCTACTGTATCACGAAGAATTAGAGTCCTTAGTAAAAAACTTCCCAACTATAAAAAGAGCAAGGTTTTGGATGACTTTTGGGCAAGGATACCTTACACATCTTAATGTATTACAAAATATAGGAATGACAAGCATTAAGCCAATTGATTATAATGGGCAACAAATAGTACCCTTAGAGTTTCTGAAAGCAGTTTTACCAGAACCATCATCTTTGGGGGAGAATTATACAGGGTGGACATCTATAGGTTGCCAAATAAAAGGGATTAAAGATGGGAAAGACAAAACCTATTACATCTATAATAATTGTAGCCATGTTGTAGCTTGGACAGAAGTAAAGGGACAAGGAGTGGCTTATACTACAGGGGTACCTGTGATGATTGGTGCAAAGATGATACTAGAAGGTACTTGGTTAAAAGCAGGGGTATATAATGTAGAAGAGTTTAATCCCGATCCTTTTATGAAGGAGTTACAAAAACATGGGCTTCCGTGGGCTGATCAAGTTAATATTGATTTACCTCATACTTACTAAAAGATGCAAACGATTCAGACACCAGCATTTGTATTAGAAGAAGAGAAGCTTATCAAAAACCTCAAATTACTAAGCAGCGTTGAGCAGCAGAGTGGGGCAAAAGTGTTGATGGCTCTTAAGGCATTTTCTATGCACCAAGCTTTCCCTTTAATTAGAGAGTATTTAACAGGGGCGGCTATAAGTTCTCTCAACGAAGCATTATTGGTACAAGAGTATTGGGGTGATAAGTCTTTTGTTTATAGTCCTGTTTACACAGAAAAAGAAATTATTCAGTATAGAGAATTAGCCAGTCATTTGGTCTTTAATTCTATTGCTCAGTTAGGGAAGTATAAATCCTTATTACCTAATATTTCTCTAGGTTTACGTATCAACCCAGAAGTATCGGACATAAAAGTGGATATGTACAACCCTTCTAGTTCTTTTTCTCGACTGGGAGTACCTATTAGTGCAATTAAAGAGCTCCCGTTAGGAGTTGAAGGAATTCATATTCACGCTTTATGCGAAAATGATGTTACGTCTCTTATAAAAGTGGTAGGGATTATCGAAGATAAATTTGCTAGGGAATTACATCAGTTGAAGTGGATAAACCTAGGGGGAGGGCATGCTATTACTCGCAAAGATTATGATGTAAAATCATTAATTGATTTATTATTACGCTTACGCAAAAAATATAAATTAGAAGTGTACATAGAACCAGGTTCTGCTGTTGCTTGGGAGTCAGGCTATTTGTTGAGCACTATTTTGGATATCGTACCCACAGCAAGCGGAGAAGAGGTAGCTATATTGGATTGCTCTTTTGTGGCACATATGCCTGATTGTTTGGAAATGCCTTACAAACCCCATGTAGAAAGTGAGTTTATAAATGGGGAACACAAATATATTTTTGGTGGTACAACTTGTTTGGCGGGAGATCAGGTTAGCGGTTTTAGTTTTAACAAACGATTAGAGATAGGAGATAGGGTCAAATTTTTGGACATGATGCATTATACAATGGTTAAGACCAATCATTTTAATGGGGTTATTCACCCTAACATTTATAAATGCGGTATAAATAGCGAGCTAAAGCTACATAAATCATATAATTATAATTCGTTTAGAAAAAAATAATATATAGTATATGTACTTTGTAGACTTGTTCGTCTATGGAAGCATTGGTTTTATCTGTTTTTCTTCTTTTTTTGATGATGGGCAAAGGTTTTTTAATTGAATTTTTATGTTTTTATTATTGAAATAGTTACATTTAGCGTTAAGAAAGTATAAAAAGTATGTCTAAAAACTTAAAACATCTCGTCTTTGTATTTTTGCTAGGGTCTATCTTTAATCTTAACGCACAGCAATTAGCTCAGTTTACTCAAGATATGGTCAACCCATACTTGGTTAATCCAGCTTTTTCGGGGGTGGAGGATTTTTTGGATATTAAAATGGGAGTACGTAACCAGTGGGTAGGTATTGACGGAGCACCAGCTACTAGGTATTTGTCGGCACATTCTGGATTAGGTAAAACACATTATGCCCGTACTAAACAAAATGATTACCACAACTGGCACGGAGTAGGTGGAGTGTTTATTAATGATCAAGCAGGAAATATCAAAACAAATTCATTGTATGCGAATTATGCTTACAATCTAAAATTAACAGAAGGTAAAGGCTATAACAGACACCATAGCGATGGTATGCGGTTGGCATTAGGTACGTTTATAGGGGTAACTAAGTACGGGCTAGACGCTAGTAAATTAACCTTTGAAAATTCAGTAGGAGAGCAAGCGGGGTCCTCTTCATTAACCAAGATGGTGCCTGATGCGAGTATTGGTGGTATGATTTATCAAAAAGATAAATTTTACGCAGGTATGTCTGTGATGAATATTTTAGGTACTAAAGTGACGGGTGTAACGTCAGGAGCAAGTGAATTGTCTCGTTTTGTTAGGCATTATTATTTTATAGGGTCGTACAAGTTTCCTGTAGGGAATGATTTATACTTGATGCCTACTCTAGTTGGGCGTTATGCAGCACCTTTGCCATTATCAGTTGATGTTAACTTACGCTTAGATTATAAAGATATTGTTTTTGGAGGTATTTCTTATCGTAACCAAGATGCCATAGCTCTGCTATTAGGGGTAGTATATAATGACATGATTGAAGTTGCTTATTCGTATGACATTACGATAAGCGAATTGAGACCTTATAGTAAAGGAACTCACGAAATAGTGATAGGAGCGAGGATACATCCTCGAATTTATGCAAGATAATTAAGGGTATTTATTAAAAATGTATTACATTGAGACATTGTAGTATGAAAGATATGAAGAAAATTTTAAAAAAGATTGCTGTTGTTACCGGTCTAGTAAGCTTTAGTAGTGTTGCTTTTGCCCAACAAATTCCTCAATATTCTCAATTTATGGTTAATCCATACTTAGTGAATCCAGCATTAGCTGGTGCAGAGGACTTTATAGATATAAAAACAGGTTTCCGTAAGCAGTGGGTAGGGTTTGATGGAGCACCTACAACGTATTATTTAAGTGCTCATACACCTATAAAGGAACATTTAGCTCAAACGAGTAAGAATATTTACCACAACTGGTGGGGTGTTGGTGGTTTTGTATACAAGGATGCTGCTGGTCCTTGGGATGCTACATCTATGAATTTTAACGTTGCATATAACATGAAGCTCTCTGAAAGTGGAGGTTTTAATACTGCTCACCATGATGGTATTCGTTTATCTTTAGGTACTTTTTTGGGATATAAAATGAATAAGCTTGATAGAGATAGAATGCGAGAGTTTAAGGGACACGGTATTACAAATGAAAAATTAGATGTTAGTAATGACCCTGCTCTTCAGGATGTAAAAGCTAATTTTGGAGAAGTTGATATAACAGTAGGTGGTATGATTTACATGAAAGATTTATTTTCTGTAGGATTCTCGACCTATCAAGCTTTGGGTAATAATTTGTTTGCTCAAACTAGTTATGCTAGACATTATTTATTCTCTGCATCATATAAGGGTGAAGTTGGAGATTATATATATGTAATGCCATCAATGCTTACAAAATATGCACCAGGTGCTCCCGTTTCTGTAGATGTAAATGTAAGAATGGATTATCATGATCAATTTTTTGCAGGTCTTTCATATAGACACCAAGATGCCGTGACGATTATGGCGGGTGGCTTGATTGAATTAAAAGAAGGAATTAAGGATTTTAGAAAAGGGAAGCATAGATACGGTATTGAGATTTTCTATTCGTATGATGTTACTCTTTCTGAAATTAGAAAATTCAGTAGTGGTGCTCACGAAATTACAGCTGGGTTTAGGTTGCCTCCAAGTTATAGAGAGCGTAATGCTGAGTCTCACTGGAAAAAAGATGATAAGAATAGAGCAAAATCACACCGTAAGCCTAGACGATGATAATCTTTTTACAACTTAACAAAAAAGGGTTCGCATTGCGAACCCTTTTTTGTTTTAATCGAGTATATAAAATAAAATAATAGAATTGTAAAAAAAAGCATTTATATGTAGAGCTTTTTTATATAAAGTATATCTTTGCAAAATGAAATCAATAAGAAACATTGCAATTATTGCTCACGTAGACCATGGTAAGACTTCTATCGTAGATAGAATGATTCAAACTGGAGAATTATTTAGTGATCACAAGGAAGTAGGAGACCTTATTATGGATAGTAATGACCTTGAGCGAGAGCGTGGTATTACAATTTTAGCCAAAAATGTCTCTATTAACTATAAAGGAGTAAAAATAAATATAATCGACACACCTGGTCACGCCGATTTTGGTGGTGAGGTAGAGCGTGTGCTTAATATGGCTGATGGGGTAGTACTTATCGTAGATGCCTTTGAAGGTCCAATGCCTCAAACTCGTTTTGTGACGCAAAAAGCAATTGATTTAGGAAAGAAATTTTTATTAGTAGTTAATAAGGTTGATAAAGAAAACTGTACACCAGACGAAGCTCAAGAAGCGGTGTTTGAGTTAATGTTTAACTTGGAAGCTACAGATGACCAGTTAAGCTTTAGTACTGTATATGGTTCTGCTAAGCAAGGTTGGTTCAGTAAAGACTGGAAAAACCCAACAAAAGACATCAATCATTTATTAGATAAGATTATAGAAGATGTTCCACCTCCAGTTGCATTGGAAGGGACTATTCAGATGCAGATTACCTCATTAGATTATTCTAATTATATTGGTAGAATTGCGGTGGGCAGAGTACATAGAGGTATTTTGAAGCCTAATATGCCTGTGTCATTGGTAAAGAATGACGGAAGTTTTGTGAAGAGCCGTATCAAAGACTTATATTTATTTGATGGTTTTGACAAGATTAAAGTAGACGAGATTGAGTCTGGTGAGCTATGTGCTGTATCAGGAATTGAAGGATTTGAGATTGGTGATACTATTGCTGATTTGGAAGAGCCAGAAGGATTAGAGCCAATTTCTATAGACGAGCCTACGATGAGTATGCTTTTCACTATTAATAACTCCCCTTTTTATGGTCAAGATGGTAAGTTTGTTACCTCTCGTCATATTCAAGAACGTTTGGATAAAGAATTAGAGAAAAATCTTGCATTACGTGTATTACCAACAGAAAGTGCAGATGCATGGTTGGTATATGGTAGAGGGATTTTACACATCTCGGTATTGATTGAAACAATGCGTAGAGAAGGGTATGAGCTACAAATCGGTCAGCCACAAGTATTGATAAAAGAAATAGATGGTGTTAAATGTGAGCCAATAGAGGTGCTTACAGTTGATGTGCCTGAAGAAGTTTCTGGTAAGGTAATTGAGTTTGTATCTCAGCGTAAGGGTGAGATGGTAAGTATGGAGCCTAAAGGTGATGTACAAAGAATCGAATTTAACATTCCTTCGAGAGGTTTAATTGGTTTAAGAAACAATGTACTAACAGCAACAGCTGGTCGTGCAATCATGTCTTACAGATTTAAAGGATATGAGCCAATGAAAGGTGATATACCTGGGCGTAGTAGTGGTGTGTTAGTATCTATGGATACAGGAACTACTTTTGCATATTCTATTGATAAATTACAAGATAGAGGTAAATTCTTTATTACTGCCGGTGATAATGTCTACGAAGGACAAATTGTAGGAGAGCATTCTCGTTCTAATGACTTAGTTGTGAATATTGGGAAAGCCAAAAAACAATCTAATGTACGTTCTTCTGGTACGGATGATAAAGCGAAGATGATTCCACCAATTAAGTTCTCGTTAGAAGAAGCATTAGAGTATATCCAATGGGATGAGTATGTGGAGGTTACGCCTGAAGCAATGCGTATCCGTAAGATACATTTGAATGAAAACGAGCGTAAAAAATACAATAAAAAAGTAGTGTCGTAATTGATGTTATTTCAGTTTCGTGTGTGAGAGATCCGTCAGTGGACGGACACGGTTAAAACGGCATTCTTTTTTGTGTCATATTGAGCTTGTCGAAATATAGCACATAAAAAAAAGATACAGTGGAAATCCAGATCTTATCGAGTGTTTTACGAGATAAGGGCACACTATCATAAATAAATGAGTAATATTTCAGTTTTACGACTAAGATATTACTCATTTTTGTATAAAATTAAAGTGATACCACTTTTTAGGAGTTCTTATCATTATATTTGTAGTAAATAAAATTACTCATGGGAGAAATATTAAGAATAGCAGTACAAAAAAAAGGGAGATTAAGCGATGATTCTCTTAAATTAATAAAAGAATGTGGAATTACGTTTAGTAAAAGTGGTGGTACACTTAGGGCTGAAGCATATAATTTTCCTTTAGAATTTTTATTTTTACGTGATGATGACATCCCTGGTTATGTGCAGGATGGAGTTGCTGATATTGGTATTGTGGGGGAGAATGAACATGTAGAAAAGCGAAAAGATGTGAGTCTTTTAAAACGTTTAGGCTTCTCTAAGTGTAGGCTCTCTATCGGAGTGCTCAAAAGTGTTGATTATAAAGGTTTACAAGACTTACAAGGGAGTAAAATTGCTACTTCTTACCCTAATTTGTTGGGTGACTGGCTGGACGAAAAAGGAATTAAAGCTGAGATTCACGAAATAAGCGGTTCTGTAGAGGTGGCTCCAAGTATTGGACTTGCGGATGCTATTTGTGACATCGTAAGTACAGGTAGTACACTGATTAGCAATGGATTGAAGGAAGTTGAGAAGATGTTTAAGTCTGAAGCTTTACTAATAGGGAACAAGACGTTATCCCCTGAGAAGACGGAAATATTACAGCGTTTGTTGTTCAGGATGCAAGCGGTAATGGAAGCCCGTAATCACAAATACATTACGATGAATGCTCCTAACGACTCAATTGATGAAATTATAAAAATATTACCTGGTGTGAAGAGTCCTTCGGTAACTCCATTGTATGAAAAAGGGTGGAGTTCTATTCATTCTGTAGTGGATGAAAACGATTTTTGGCCAATTATAGAAAGCTTGCGTAATGCAGGTGCTGAAGGGATTTTGGTATTGCCCATTGAGAAAATCATTAAATAAATGCTAGTTGCTAAATATCCAAATAGAGACAAGTGGGCTGAGTTGTTACAGCGTCCAGTTTTTGATGCGTCCAAATTAGAGCAGGTTGTGAAACCTGTGCTAGAAGATGTCAGAGACAATGGAGACGAAGCTTTATTTAGGTATACGAATAAGTTTGACGGTGTAGAGTTAAATGATTTTAGCGTAAGCGAAAAAGAATTTAAGCTAGCAGGAACTTTAGTGAGCGAAGAGCTAAAAGAAGCGATTGCAGTAGCTGAAAAAAACATTAAAAAATTTCACGAAGCACAGCAATCACCAATAGAGAAGATTGAAACTGTTTCAGGTGTAAGTTGTTGGAGAGAATCTAGGGCAATTGATGCTGTGGGTTTATACATTCCAGGCGGAACAGCTCCTTTGTTTTCGACAGTATTGATGTTGGCAGTACCAGCTTTAGTGGCTGGTTGTAAGGAAATTGTCTTATGTTCTCCTCCAGATAAGGAAGGAAATATTCACCCTGCAATACTTTACACAGCAGATAAGTTAGGCTTAAGAAAAGTTTTTAAAGTAGGTGGTGCTCAAGCAATTGCAGCAATGGCTTATGGTACAGAGACCATCCCTAAAACATATAAGATATTTGGACCAGGTAATCAGTACGTAACTGCTGCTAAGCAGATAGTAACTCAAGTTGGTGTGGCAATAGATATGCCAGCAGGACCAAGCGAAGTAGCTGTTTGGGCAGATGATAAAGCAAACCCAGCGTTTGTAGCGTCTGATTTGTTGTCGCAAGCAGAACACGGAGTAGATAGTCAAGTAATTATGGTGACTACTGATGAGAAGATGGTAGAGCGTGTTCAAGAAGCTTTAGCGATTCAGTTAGCAACTCTTCCTCGTAAAGAAATTGCGAGTAAAGCATTAGACAATAGCCGATATATCGTATTACAAACGGATGATGAAGTAATTGATTTACTGAATCAGTATGCCGCCGAACACCTTATTTTACAAATCGAAAACTATAAAGAAATTGCTCCTCGTATTATGAATGCTGGGTCAGTATTTTTAGGTGCGTACACGCCAGAGTCAGCAGGAGATTATGCTTCGGGTACTAACCATACTTTACCAACTAATGGCTACGCAATGGCTTATAGTGGTGTTTCTTTGGATTCATTTGTTACAAAAGTAACTTTTCAGGAGATTACAAAAGAAGGAATACAAAACCTTGGTAAACATATAGAAGTAATGGCAGAAGCCGAGCATTTATATGCCCACAAAAATGCTGTAACACTTAGACTTAAATAAAAAAATGTTAGAAGAAAAACGAGTAGAAGTAAATTCTTTAGGAGAATTTGGTCTAATAGAAAAACTTACGAGTAATTTTAAATCAATTCATCCGAATACAATAAAAGCCGTTGGAGATGATGCCGCTGTTATTGATAGAGGAAGTTATTACGAGCTCGTTTCTACCGATTTTTTGGTGGAAGGAATACATTTTGACTTATCGTATACACCTCTTAAACACTTGGGTTACAAAGTGGTAGTGGTAAATGTGTCTGATATAGCAGCTATGAATGGTATACCGAAACAAATAACTGTTTCTGTAGCACTGAGTAATCGGTTTTCGATACAAGCAATAGAAGAAGTTTATGAAGGTATCCGTATGGCATGTGAGCAATATGGAGTGGATTTAATTGGTGGAGACACAACTTCTTCACAATCTGGTTTAATCATAAGCGTTACTGTTTTGGGTGAAGTAGCTAAAGATAAAGTGGCTTACCGTAACGGTGCTCAAGTAGGAGATGTAATCGCTGTAACAGGAGATTTAGGCGCAGCATATATTGGTTTACAACTTCTTGAGCGAGAAAAAGAAGTGTATATCTCTAATCCAGAGATGCAACCAGAAATCCCAGAAGACCAAGAATATGCCGTGAAGCGGATATTAAAGCCCGAAGCAAGGATGGATATTATCCATGAATTTAATGCTTTAGACTTTAAACCTTCGGCTATGATGGATATTTCTGATGGTTTGGCATCTGAGTTATTCCACATTTCTACGCAGTCTGGAGTAGGAGTAGAGGTTTGGGATGAAAATATTTTTATAGAAAACACTGTTTATGAGCAAGCACTAGAGTTCGGTATTGATCCTTTGACTTGTGCCTTGAATGGTGGAGAAGACTATGAACTATTATTTACCTGTTCAGAAAAAGAGTTTAAAAAACTCAAAAATGTGCGAGACATTATTTCTATTGGTAAAATCACAGAAAAAGGACATAAGCTAGTAACTAAGAAAGGAAATGTAATTGACCTTGAAGCTCAAGGTTGGGTTAGTTTTTAGACAATATTAAGTATCCCATTGATTTTTTTTAGAAATGTTAATGATTTGTGATTTTTATCACGTAAAAATAAAAATATTTAATTTATCTTTCAGTATTAATCATTAAAAGTAGATGGATTATGGCAAAGATAGTTGTTTTAGGTGCAGGAATTTCAGGACATACGTCAGCAGCGTATTTAAGGAGAGGTTTATCAAAAGAACATGAAGTTGTAGTTGTTTCTCCTAACAGCAACTATCAATGGGTGCCGTCTAATATTTGGATTGGGATTGGTAGGATGACAGAAAAAGATACTATTTTTCCTTTAGCACCACTGTATAAGAAAAAAAACATTGTTTTTATTCAAGCTAAAGCCACCTCTTTTCATCCGGAAGGAGATGAATCTATCAAAAAGGGATACGTGTTAGTAGAGTATGTGATTGGAGATAAACAAGGACAAACAGAAAAGATTGATTACGATTACTTAATTAATGCTACAGGTCCTAAACTTAACTTTGAAGCAACAGAAGGTTTGAGACCGGGAAAAAACAAAGTTGCATCAGTATGTACTTATGATCATGCTTTATATGCTTGGAAAGACCTTAGTAAACTCATTGAAAGAATGAAAAAAGGTGAAGCTGTTAAGATTTTAATAGGAACAGGTCATGCGAAATCTACTTGTCAGGGAGCTGCTTTTGAGTACATTATGAATGTAGAGCAAGAGTTAAGCCGACATAAGGTAAGAGATAAAGCCGAAATCACATGGATATCTAATGAATATGAAGTAGGAGATTTTGGGATTGACGGGGTAACGGTAAAAATGGGTGGAAAACTAATACCTTCTAAAGATTTAATAGAAATGGTTTATGCCGAAAGAGGTATAAAATCCATTACGAGGGCAGGGGTTTATAAAGTAGAAGATGGAGTAGCTCATTATGAAACTTTAGAAGGAGAATATAAGACAGAAGAATATGACTTTGCGATGTTAATACCCTCGTTCTCTGGGCATGGGTTTAAAGCTTATGATAAAATAGGAGGAGATATTACTGAAAAATTATTTAAAGGGTTTATGATTGTAGATGCTGATTATACAAAAAAACCTTATGAAGAATGGACAGTGCAAGATTGGCCAGAAACATATCAAAATCCATCATATAAAAATATATTTGCACCAGGGATTGCTTTTGCACCCCCTCATACAATTTCTAAACCTAGACAATCTACAAATGGAACAGCTATATTTCCTGCACCTCCTCGTACAGGAATGCCGTCAGGAATTACTGCTAAAATTGTAGCAGACAACATTGTAGAAATGATTAAAACAGGCTCTGATGAAATTAAACACTTGGGGTCAATGGGTAATATGGGAGCGGCTTGCATCGCATCTACAGGCTATGGAATGTTAAAAGGAAGAGGGGTGACAATTACTACAAACCCAATTGTCCCAGATTATAAAAAATACCCAAAAACAGGAAGAATTATAAATAAAACAATAGGTGATTTAGGATTGGCGGGGCACTGGGTTAAGTTGACTTTACATTATGCCTTTCTTTACAAAGCAAAACTAAAACCATTTTGGTGGTTAATACCAGAGTAATAATTAAAGAATTACTGTTTTTAACTAAAATCGAAAATATTATGGCATTAAAAATAACAAAGTTTCAGCAATTTATTATGAGAAATCCGATAGTTCAATTTGTTAAATTTATTTATTTGAACATTAAAATAATGATTATTGTAGCGGCAGGACATGGAGGTACTAGAGAGGATAATTATTGAATAAATAGTAGAAATTTTATGTGTTAATATTTAACTTACAGAGAAGGAGAAGTGTTTTAATGTTAAAGGTACACACCCTATGAAAAATATAAGTTTAAGTATCGCACTGATTGCTTTTGCAGGATTTTTAGATGCTCAAACTCATCTAATAGATGAGTTTAAAGACAGCTTTGTACTATACAGCGTTCAATGTTGAGGTGAGGTCGGGTATTGTGTCCACTTTTACGCACTCACCATCATTTGTTACGTTACACTTCGCATCATTCTGGTTCAGATAATTGCTTTTTAATCCCTAAGCCGTACGTCAATTCTGTGTTTTTTCAAAAATATAATAAGAGGTATAAAAAAATAACACCCTTTTTTTCTAATCACTTAGGAGCTTATTATTTTTTTACTTAGCTTACGTATTACTGGAATATGTGGATAACCTTGCTTTTAACAAAAAGAACACTTTATGATTTTAGACATAGTAATGTTGATTGGTGGTATTGTAATACTAGTGGTGGGTGGTGAAATCCTTGTAGGAGGAGCAGAGAACATTGCTTATGGGATGAAAATTTCCCCTTTAGTAGTAGGTTTGACAGTTGTTGCCTTTGGTACTTCAGCACCAGAAATGATCATAAGCATTAGCTCAGCATTAAGTGGTAACGATGCCATATCCTTTGGTAATGTAGTAGGCTCTAATATCTGTAATTTAGGACTCGTGATGGGGATTACCGCCTTGATTTACCCCATTAAGGTAGGAGAGAAAAGCATAAAGATAGATTGGATGGTAATGATTGGAAGTGCCATGTTATTCTACTTTTTTATCTCCAAAGATTACGCTCTTAAGCGTTTTGAAGGAATTATTTTCTTATTTATCATTATTATTTACACCTATTTTTTGTTAAAAATGTCTCGTCAGGAGACTGCGGCAGCAGAAGAAAAGGGAGAAGGAACAGAAGAAAAACCCCCAGAGATAAAAGGTCTAGGCTTATTAAAACAAATAGGTTTGTTTGTTGTGGGTTGTGTTTTGTTGTATGTAGGGGCAGATTTGTTGTTTATGAAAGGTGCGATAGGTTTATCTGATAAGTTGTTTCCAGATAACCCAGAAGCAACAAGGATTGTAGGACTTACAGTCGTGGCATTAGGTACAAGTTTACCAGAGTTAGTAGCTTCTTCTATTGCGGCACTTAAGAAAGAAACTGACCTTGCTATCGGTAACTTATTCGGTTCATGTATATTTAATATTTTGTCAATATTAGGCGTAACAAGCTTAGTGAAAGATTTACATGACAACACTCATTCTATCGTAAATAGCGACATGCTTTGGATGATTGGCATTACTGTTTTAATCTTCCCATTGATGTTGATTAGGCGTAAAATTGGTAAACCAGAAGGAATTATACTATTGCTTTTTTATGTTGTTTATATAGGGTATTTAATTTTAACTGGTCGAAGCTAGTATATTTGTGAGTGCCGTATTGTGGTCTACCTCTGTAAGTGTGTTTTTATTTACTTTCGAAGATTTTTTTCACTGTTTAGTGGATAATATGCTTGCTTGGTTCACTGTTATTTTTGGATAGCCATATAGCTTTTCATATCTTTGGTAACACATAAGAAAAGGTGTAAATGACGGATCATAGATTACTTGAGATTTCGGGGATATTAATTTTTGTAATAGGGTCAATTATATTTGTAATGGGAGGTTTGTTGACAGCAATGCTGATTAGACCTAAAAGACCAAACGCTGAGAAAAGTGCTACTTATGAATCAGGTGAAGAGGTACAAGGAAATGCTTGGGCTAACTTCAATACTAGATTTTATATCATCGCTTTAATTTTTGTACTATTTGAGGTCGAGATAGTATTCTTGTTCCCTTGGGCAACGATATTTGCTAATGAACAGCTTATAGAAAATACTGGAGGATTGTGGGGTTGGTTTACATTAATCGAAATGTTTATTTTTATTTTTATCCTAGCCTTAGGATTAGTTTATGCTTGGAAAAAAGGATTTCTTGATTGGGTAAAACCTAAAACAATTGATTTAGATTATAAGGGGAAAGTTCCTTATTCTTTATATGAAAAATTAAATAAAAAATATTCTAAATAGTGAGTTTATTAGATACACAATTTAAGCAAGGGGGTCTAGTCATCACCAAAGTAGATGACTTACTGAATTGGGCAAGACTATCCTCTTTATGGCCAATGGGCTTTGGCTTAGCTTGCTGTGCGATAGAAATGATGTCGAGTTTTACTTCCGCTTATGATTTAGATAGGTTAGGGGTTACACCTAGATCTTCTCCTCGTCAGTCGGATGTGATGATTATAGCTGGAACCGTAACATTTAAGATGGCAGATAGAATCAAAAGATTATTTGAGCAAATGCCTGAACCTCGCTATGTAGTATCAATGGGTTCGTGTTCCAACTGTGGGGGACCTTATTGGGAACACGGTTATCATGTAGTAAAGGGAGTCGATAGAATTATTCCTGTAGATGTATATGTGCCAGGTTGCCCGCCTCGACCAGAAGCTTTGATTGGAGGTTTGTTGAAGTTACAAGAAAAAATAAGACAAGAAACTTTGTTAGCTCCATCAGCTATTGAGCGTATTATGGATAAAAAAATAGAGGTACAATGAGTTTGCAAGACATAGTAAGTATTTTAGAAAAGACATTAGGAACTGATGCCGTTCAAATAATAGAGCAAGGAAGGGAAGATTATCTTTTGGTGGATAAAGAAAGCTTGCTAGCCGTTTGTGAAATTATTTATCAGCACGATCAATTGTATTTTGATTTTTTGAGTAGTATCACAGCCTCAGACAATGGAGAAGAATCGGGAATGATGGATGTTATTTATCACTTTTCTAGTTTAGTTTACGAGTTGAAATTAACACTTAAAGTAGTTCTTGATAGAACTCAACCTGAAATACAAAGTCTTTGTTCTATTTGGAAGGCTGCCAATTGGCACGAACGAGAAGCTTATGACTTATTGGGAGTGAAGTTTTTAAACCATCCAGATTTAAGGAGAATTTTACTACCGCATAACTGGGAAGGACATCCTTTACGTAAAGATTATGACGAGCAAGAATATTACCACGGTATTAAAGTGAAATATTGATGACGAAACAGCAGTATATTTACAAGGAAGAAAATTTTAAGCAGTCTGATCCGCATTACTTTACAGAAGATAAGGTAGCAGATAATCAAATGGTTATCAATATTGGACCTCAGCACCCTTCCACCCATGGTGTATTACGATTAGAGGTACTTACAGATGGAGAATTTGTAAAAGATGTTATGCCTCATATTGGCTATTTACACCGTTGTTTCGAAAAACATGCTGAAAGTTTACCCTTTAATCAAACAATTCCATTTGTAGATAGAATGGATTATTTGGCATCAATGAATACCGAGCATACTTGGGCGATGGGAGTAGAGAGAATGTTAGGTATCGAAAATGACATTCCCAAGAGGGTAGAGTATATTCGTGTAGTAGTAGCCGAGCTTAATAGAATTGCGTCACATTTTGTAGGTGTAGGAGCTTATGCTGCTGATATTGGTGCTTTAACACCTTTTTTGTGGATGATGAGAGACAGAGAACATATTCTTAGAATGTTAGAATGGGTGTCTGGAGCTAGGATGTTATACAATTATATTTGGATTGGTGGTTTGTATTATGACTTGCCAGTTGGATTTGAAGAACGTTGTCAAGAGTTTGTAAACTATTTAAGACCTAAAATAGAAGAACTTACTACGATGCTGATGGATAATAAAATATTCATTCATCGTACAGCTAATATGGGAGTGTTACCACTGGACTTAGCAATTAATTACGGTTGTAGCGGTCCTGTACTTCGTGCTTCTGGGCTTAAGTATGATTTAAGAAAAGTAGACGGATACTCGGTTTATCCTAATTTAGATTTTGATGTACCAGTAGGAGAAGGACTTGTAGGTACAAAAGGAGATTGTTGGGACAGAACTCATGTGAGAGTATTAGAATGCTTGGAATCACTTAAAATGATAGAACAATCATTAAAAATGCTCACTACAGACTATAAAAGAACAAGAAGTTTTAACCCTCAATCAGCTTGCCCTAAGAAGATTATGCCTGCTCAGCAAGAATTTTACTTTAGAGCAGAAAACCCGAGAGGAGAACTAGGGTTTTATTATAAAACACCCGGTAAGCGAAATATTCCTTTAAGAGTAAAAGCTCGTTCTGGAGCATTTGTAAATCTTTCGGTATTACCAGAAATCTCTAAAGGAGTGACTATTGCAGATTTAATTGCTATATTAGGGTCTATAGATTTTGTGTTAGGAGAAGTAGATAGATAGTACTTAGTAAAATGGAAATTAAATACACTAAACATTTTTTGAATAAACTAGAAGATGTATTTGCAGAATCTAATTACGACCTTCGGTACGAAAAAGGAAGTTTTAAGTCTGGATGGTGTCTGCTAAAATCCAAAACAATGGTGGTAGTAAATAGATATTTTGATACAGAAGGAAAGATAAATTGTTTGATTGATATCTTAAAAGAAGTAGAAATAAGCACAGAAAAGCTGTCAGACAAGAATAAAGCACTTTACGAAGATATAAAATCTAGTGGTGGTCAGGTGAACTTACAATTATGAAAGGAGTATTTTTAGGAACTGGAACTTCTCAAGGAATACCAGTAATTTTGTGTAAATGTCCCGTATGTCGCTCTATTGACTTTCGTGATAAACGAACAAGAACTTCTTTTTATATAGAAGTAAATGGAGTTCATTTGGTGATAGATACTGGTCCCGATTTTCGTCAGCAGATGTTAAGAGAGCGAGTACCTAAAATTGATGCAATACTATTTACACATGAGCATAAGGATCATGTAGCAGGCTTGGATGACGTGAGGGCTTTTAATTTTGCTCATAAAATGGATATGCCATTGTACGCCGAAAAAAGAGTGTTAAAACAACTCGAAACAGAGTTTTTTTATGCTTTCGCTAAAATAAAATATCCTGGAACACCTCAACTTGTACAACATGAAGTACAAGAAAACGAACCCTTTGAGGTAAATGGGGTAGAGATAGAACCCATTAGGTTAATGCACCATAAACTACCAATTTTTGGATATAAAATTAAAGAGTTTGCTTATCTTACTGATGTAAATTACATTTCTAAAGAAGAAAAACAGAAGCTGAAAAATTTAGATATTTTGATAATCACATCACTACGAAAAGAAAAACATTTATCACATTTCACTTTAGCGGAAGCATTAGAAGTGATCGCAGAATTAAAACCAAAAAAAGCTTATTTGACGCATATCAGCCATTTATTGGGGACACATAGGGAAGTAGAAAAAGAATTACCAGAGAACGTATTTTTGGCTTATGACGGACTAGAAATAAAAAATTAAGTGCATAATAATTACTATTTCTTATCGGAATTATCCAAAGAGTTGACGACCAAAATTGTCGGTGCTACATTACTCGAATGCTTTAGCCAAAACAAAGACGAACTGATTTTAGGCTTCTCTATTTCAGCAGCAGCAGATTTTTATATCAAAGCACATTTATCTAATCAGTTTTCTTGTTTAGCATTTTATGATGAATTTGCTAGAGCAAAAAGAAATAGCTTAGACTTATTTAGAAATTGTATTGGTCTGAAAATAGAAAAAGTAATTATGCACAAAAATGAACGTGCATTTTCTTTCAAATTTAATAATAAACAATATTTAACTTTTAAATTATTCGGAAGATTCTCTAATATTATTCATTTTGACAAAAAAGGAGCAGTGATTAAGCTTTTTAATGGTCAGTATGATTTGGATAAAAGCTTGAAATGGAATGAATTAGATAGAGAAATTTGCCAAACAGAAGCCTGTCTTGATACCAATGGAATAAGGGCTACTTATCCAACCATAAGTAAGTGGATGTGGCAAGGAGAACCAAATCAAGAGAGATTGTCCTTCATCTTGGATGAATTAGACAAGAAAAAATATTTTTTGATTCACAATGAAGAAATAAGGCTGTCGATGTTGACACCAAAAGACTATGAAAAATCTTATGATAGCGCACTTGTAGCCATTACAGAGTTCTTTCATACCTATATCAAAGTTTTTTCTTTGAGACAAGAAAGAAAAACAGCGACCTCTATTTTAACAAAAAAAATAAAAGGAACAGAAAATTATATCGGTCAGAATGAAGGGAAGCTAGTTTTACTTCGTAATAAAGTCCCATACCAGCAAGTAGGAGATATATTGATGGCAAACTTACATCAAATCACATACCATGCGGAAGAGGTGGAGTTGTTTAATTTTTATAACAATGAG
This sequence comes from uncultured Cytophagales bacterium, assembly GCA_964511645.1. GTDB lineage: Bacteria > Bacteroidota > Bacteroidia > Cytophagales > JAAEPT01 > CAZEGV01. The sequence continues at coordinate 1,590 of CAZEGV010000036.1, read as the reverse complement.
CAAATCACAATTAAGCTCAAGCCTAGACTGTCACCACAAAAAAATGCCGAAAATTATTATAGAAAATCTAAGAAGTTTAATATTCAACTCGATAATCTAGCATCAAATATTGAGGGGGCAAAAACAAGACTAAGCACATACCAGCAAATCATAGAGGACATGAGTTATGTAAATAACGTAAAAGACTTGCGAAAGATTTTGGAAGAAAACGGCTTAACAAAAAAAGAAAAAAGAAAAACAGAAGTAGAACTTTTTAAAACCTTTATCTACCAAGATTATACGATATATGTTGGTAAAAACTCTAAAAACAATGATTTATTAACCTTAAAATATACTCACAAAGAAGATTATTGGCTTCATGCAAAAGATGTGGCAGGCTCTCATGTTGTAGTAAAAGTAAAGTCGGGGCAGGACATGCCTAAGCCAGTATTAGAGAGAGCAGCAGAATTGGCAGCTTATTACTCAAAACGAAAAACAGATACACTTTGCCCCGTAACGGTGACCAAAAAAAAATACGTACGTAAACCAAAAGGCGTGCCAGCAGGAGCCGTATTTGTAGAAAAAGAAAATGTTTTATTGGTAGAGCCAAAAGCTTGACTTATCCTAATACATCAGACAAAGCCTCTTTTAAGAATTTATTAATTTCATAACCCACCTTATATCTTTTCATTAGCTCAGACATTAGCTTATCAGAAGTGATCAGGCTCACAGGCATATCCGACATGTAATAAAAAAGTTTGTTGGCTACAAGCGGTTGTATTGCGTGAGTCTCTTGAAACTCTTTTGGGATTCTGATATTTTTATCCCCTTGTATTTCACCAAAATATTTTTTAAACTTACTATTGTTGATAAGTTGCTCAAATTGATCAGTTTCGTAGCTTATTTCTGTTCTAATTGCTTTGAGTTGCTCTTTATCTAAAAAATAAGAGCCACCACCACACATCACTTTTTCATGATTCATGTGGATATAGAACCCCGGGTGATTTGACTTCCTGCCCCCCTTAGCTAATCCAGCTCCTCGATGTGTCTTGTAGGGTGTTTTATCTTTAGAAAACCTAATATCTTTATTGATTCTAAAAATTGATTTTTTAGCATTTAAATCAATATCAGCATCTATTTTTGTACTGATATTATCTATTAAATCAATCATAAAGAGTTCAAAAGGATCTTTTATATACTGATCATAATCCTTACGGTGAGCATGAAACCATTCTTTATTATTGTTTTTGCTTAACTGCTCAAAGAAAGTCACGAATTGAGGTTCAAAATATTTCATACGATAATATAGCAGTTAGAATGTGAAATCATAAAGAAAGGAAAAAAAATATTTGGATCTTTCCGCCACTCGCCAAAAAGGCGAGCTCGTGGCGGTCGGGCTTTACGTTCTCAATCTTCCCGATAAAAAAAATCGGGAAGGATTTCCACTGCTATCCCTAAGCCAGTTCAAAAGAAAAACAGGAGATATTTTAAATCAAAAACCATTCTTCATTAGTTTGTGGCTTAGGGATAGCAGTGATATCCTTTTTTTCTCCTAAAATCGAGTAGACGGCTGACTACCAGATTGTAGCCAGTGCGCCTCTCACACCACCG
>CAZEGV010000035.1:0-28271 GCA_964511645.1 uncultured Cytophagales bacterium | reverse complement strand
TAATTATGTGACTGTTACATGTAAATGAGAATGATTTTCAAAAACTTTCGGACAGGTATGAATTTACTAACAATAAATAACAACTCGTTACTTAATAAGTAAAACCTACAACAGCCGCATGAGGAATCCGTCAGTAGACGGATATGTCTTCATGGAAATCCTTTTTTATTTTTATGATTTTTTCACTTCGACAAGCTCAGCATGACAAAGGTCATAAAAATAAAAAAGATTGGGAACGAATAGCCCGACAGGACGAGCGTTTTTCGCACGAATACTGGCACGCCCTATTTTTTATTTTTTACTAATTCTTCATTAAATTTATACCCAACACCTTTGAGCGTTTTAAAATAATCTGATCCAATCTTCTTGCGTAATTTACGAATATGGACATCAATTGTCCTGTCTCCTACCACCACATCAGATTCCCAAATTTTATTAATAATTTCATCCCTAGAGAAAATCTTACCAGGTTTGGATACCAACAAACGAAGTAGTTTAAATTCTTTTTTTACTAAGCTGATTGATTTTCCTGCTTTAAATACTTTATGGCTTTCAAATTCAATAGAAAGATCTGCTATTTTAATGTTTTTTTGAGAATCTCGGTATTTCTCACTCCTTCTTAGCAATGCTTTTACTTTTCTCAAAAACAGTTTTCGGGTCATTGGTTTTACGAAGTAATCATCGGCTCCTGCGTCATAGGCTGATAATTGAGCATAATCTTCTACTCGCTTTGAAGTAAACACAATCAAGGTTGGTTGAAATTTTTCTAATTCCCGAAGTTTTTCGCAAATTTCTACTCCATCCATCTTAGGTATCAACATCCCCAAAATAATCAAGTCTGGTTTTAAATCTTTTGCTTTTTCTAAAGCTTTTTTTCCATTTGATTCAAAAAAAACTTTATATCCTTCTTTTTTTAAGTTATAAGCTTCTATCTCAGTAATTGAGTTTTTATCGTCTGCTATTAGTATCGTATATTTCATATTGAATCATCTTTAAAAACATTTAGCTATTCTAATGTTAAGCCTGTGTTAAACTAGCGTTAAGTTATCGTTACTAGTCATAATTTATTTTTTTGTTACAATAAGCCTTAATACATTCGCAGTATAGAAAATAAATAATCCTAAAAAAAACAAAAAAAGGAAGAAATGAAAAAACTAAGTTTAGTACTCGCAATTGCATTAACGACAGGGCAAATGTTTGCACAAACAATTAACAAAACTAAGTTCGGAAAGGGCTTAAAATTCATGTCAGAAGATTCTTCTTTTACAATGAAGTTTCATTATCGTCAGCAACAATTATTTATTGGCGAGTTTAATGATGTTACAGAAAAACAATCTGCCAATTTTATGGTCAGGAGGTCCCGTCTTAAATTTAGTGGTTATGCTTTTACACCTAAGCTAACTTATAAAGCTGAGATAGGACTAACGGGTAGAGATATTAGTACTTCTAGCGAAGATAAATTTGGTAGTGGTTCTTCTCGATTAATTTTGGATGCGGTATTAAAATATAAGTTTGCCGATCACTGGTCTGTGTGGGTAGGTCAAACAAAGCTTCCTGGCAACAGAGAACGTGTCATTTCTTCAGCAGACTTACAGTTTGTAGACCGATCTATGGTCAATAGTAAATTTAACATTGATCGTGATATGGGTTTGCAATTAAGAGGAAAATATAAAATGGGGAAAATGGTTTTAAAACCAAGCTTTGCCATCACTCAAGGGCAAGGACGTGATGTAACTAAAGGAAATACTGGGGGATTAGACTATACTGCTCATCTGGACATCTTACCATTAGGGGCATTTTCTTCTAAAAAAGGAGATTATACTTCATCAGACTTAGATAGAGAAGAAAAGCCTAAAATTGCATTTGGTTTTACGTATGACTATAATGATAGAGTTGTACGACAAGGAGGTCAAGGAAAAAAATATGTAAAAGATGCTACTAGCGGGGATTTGGTAACAAACTCACTAAGTACGTTTATGGCGGATTTGATTTTTAAATATAAAGGTGTATCTATCTTGTCAGAATATATAACAAAAAGTGCGGAACATGAGAGGATTGGTACAAGTCATAAATTCAATACTGGTTCTGGATTTAATTTTCAAATGGGGTATTTGTTTAAATCTAATTGGGAAATAGCTAGTAGATTCACTACAATCCTAAATGATGGAAAGTTTTCAGGGCTTAAAGATCAAGAAGAATACACAATTGGGTTATCTAAATATATCGTTGGTCACAAATTAAAATTACAATCTGATATTTCAAAAATAGAAACATTTGGAATAAAAGATGATGTATACAGAGTAAGAATGCAAATGGAAATGCAATTCTAAATTTATCAACACTTCACATATAGTTAACATTATAATAAAATATAAATTATACATTTGTTTAATAAAATTAATTCGATAAAAATGAAAAAGACATTCAAATATGCAATTACAATCGCTACAGCAATCTCAATGATGGCTTGTGGTGGTACTTCGGACTCAAATAAGGATGGATTAACTGGGTCAGTTTCAATTGATGGGTCAAGTACAGTGTTCCCTATATCAGAGGCTGTAAACGAAGAATACAGTGAAGTACAACCCAAAGTAAAGGTTGTAGTAAAATCATCAGGTACTGGTGGTGGATTCAGAAAATTCGTAAACGGAGAAGTAGACATCAATGATGCTTCAAGACCTATTAAAGAAAAGGAAAAGAGTGCTTGTAAAGAACACAATGTAAACTACCTAGAACTAACAATAGCTTATGATGGAATTGCTGTTGTTATCAACAAAGAAAATGATTGGGCAAAAACAATTACCATTGCTGAACTTAAGAAGATGTGGGAACCTGTGGCAGAAGATGTTGTAATGAAATGGAGTGACATAAGAGAAGGCTGGCCGGCAGAAAATATCAAATTATATGGCCCAGGAACAGCTTCTGGAACATTTGATTATTTCACAAAAGCAATCGTAGGAAAAGAGCAGGCTTCGAGAAGTGATTATTCTCCTAATGAAGATGATAATGTACTTGTGAACGGTGTAGCTAGTGATAAATATGCTTTAGGATACTTCGGTCTTGCTTATTATGAAGAAAACAAAGACAAAATTAATGTAGCAGGTATTGATAACGGAACGGGTGCTGTTATACCATCATTAGAAACCGTTAAATCAGGGAAATATGCACCATTATCTCGTCCTTTATTTATTTATATCAATAGTAAATCAATAGAACGTCCAGAAGTGATTGATTTTGTGAACTTCTATCTTGATATGGCACCTGATTTAGTACTTGAAACAGGATATATTCCATTGAAAGATGAAGAGTATACGACAGAGAAGAAAAAATTCTTAGATTTTTGTTCAAAAAAATAAGTAGAACCATATTATAATTTTATATTTGGGTGTGCCTATTGGTACACCTAATATACTTGACTGTGATAAGAAATAAAAAAATTAGCGAAACGATAATTGAAGTCCTTTTAAAGGGTGCTGCTTTAATTACGATATTGGTAACGCTGAGTATTATATATATATTAGTATCTCAAGCATTTCATTTTTTTAAAGAAGTTAGTCTTTGGGATTTTTTAACTGATTCCAAATGGACTCCTACCTTTTCGGATAAACATTACGGGATTCTATCTCTTTTTTCAGGAACAATATTAACAACACTTGTATCAATATCTATAGCCGTGCCTATCGGAATTATTATTGCTGTTTACTTGAGTGTTTACTCATCTTACAAAGCACGTAATTACATCAAACCAGCGTTAGAGGTCTTAGCATCTGTACCAACAGTTGTATACGGGTATTTTGCGTTAATTTTTGTCACCCCTTTTCTCAAAACAGTATTCCCAACTATAGAAGCCAACAATATACTCTCAGCAGGTATTGTGATGGCAATTATGATATTACCTATGATTACTTCACTTAGTGAAGATGCATTAAACGCTGTACCCAAAGCAATGCGAGAAGCCTCTTGGGGAATGGGTGCTACTAGGTTGCAAACAGCATTTAAAGTGTTAGTACCCTCTGCAGCTTCTGGTATTATCGTTTCTATTATTTTGGCAATTTCTAGAGCTATTGGTGAGACAATGATTGTAACCATTGCCGCAGGAACAAAACCTGGCATTACATTTAACCCACTTCACGAAGCTCAAACTATTACCGCATACATGGTAAGTACTAGTAAAAGTGATGTACAAGTTGGGGACACTGCTTACTATGCTATATTTGGTGCAGGAATTGCATTGTTCTTTTTTACATTTACATTAAACATTATTAGTTTTTATATCAAAAAGAAATTTCAAGAAAAATATGAGTAGGCTGTTAAACAAAGGTAGAAGTAAAAGTCTACTTTACGATGCCATATTCAAGTATGTGGCTTTATTCTTCACATTCTTAGGAATTGCCATCCTTGCTTTGTTTTTATTTAAAATATTTTTGCAAGGTATTAGTAGCATCAATTGGGATTTTCTAACTTCATTTCAATCAAGAAGACCTAGTAAAGCTGGTATTTATGCGGCTTGGGTAGGCTCTGTATGGATTTTTGTACTGACCGCAGCCATTGGACTCCCGTTAGGAGTAGCCGCAGGAGTGTACTTAGAAGAGTATCAGAAGAAAGGAAGATTAGCAAATATCTTAGAAGTAAATATATCAAATCTTGCTGGAGTTCCTTCTGTGATTTACGGACTTTTAGGTGCATCTATTTTTGTCTATCTTTTCAAATTTGGAGAAAGCTTACTTGCCGCTGCCTGTACTTTATCAATTATGATACTACCAATCATTGTAGTATCTACAAGAGAAGCTTTAAAGGCTGTGCCTAGTTCAGTAAAACAAGCCGCTTATGGGATGGGAGCTACAAAATGGCAAGTAATATGGACGCAAGTACTTCCTTCATCTATTGGTGGCATTATGACTGGTGCAATTTTGGCATTATCTAGGATAATTGGCGAAACTGCACCTCTAATATTAGTAGGTGCCGCTGCTTCTGTTCGTTTCTTACCATCTTCTCCTATGGAAGAGTTTACAGTATTACCAATGCAAATCTATGATTGGTCCACTCGACCTCAAGCAGGATTTCAAGAAAAGGCAGCCGCTGCAATTATTATATTATTAGTCATTACATTCTTATTAAATGGTGTTGCCATCTACCTAAGAAACAAATGGCAGAAAAAAATAAAATGGTAATGAATATGGAAGAAAAAAATCCCGTGGTAGTAGAAAAATCTTCTAAACCTAAATTACGTGCCAAAAAAGTAAATGTCTACTATGCCGACCATCATGTCATCACAGATGTTAGCATAGATATAAAGGCCAATACGGTCACTTCATTTATTGGTCCTTCAGGCTGTGGAAAATCTACTTTTTTGAGATTATTTAATCGCATGAATGATTATATAGAAATATTTAGGGCTGAAGGAAAGATAGAGGTTGACGAAATAGACGTTTATAATAAAGATGTCCGAGTAGAAGAATTGAGAAAAGAAATAGGAATGGTTTTTCAAAAACCAAACCCTTTTCCTAAATCGATTTTTGAAAATGTAGCCTACGGACTAAAACTACAAGGAGAAAGAAACAAATCAGTGTTAGAAGAAGCCGTGGTCACTTCTCTACAACAAGCTGCTCTTTGGGATGAAGTAAAAGATAACTTAAAAAAATCTGCACTTGCTTTATCTGGCGGTCAGCAACAAAGACTCTGTATTGCCCGTACACTAGCAGTAAAACCATCTGTAATATTAATGGATGAACCTGCTTCTGCATTAGACCCCATATCTACATCCAAAGTAGAAGATCTAATTGTAGAACTCAAAGAACAATATACCATTGTAATTGTCACACATAATATGCAACAAGCTGGTCGTATCAGTGACAATACCGCATTCTTCTATATGGGAGAGTTAGTAGAATACGGTAAGACCGACAAATTATTTACTAACCCTAAAAAAGAGCGTACACTAAATTATGTCACAGGAAGGTTTGGATAAAGGAACAATCACACAATCATCAATCATCCCACTAGAAGCCACAAAGGATCATATAGTGGAAATGATGATACTAGTACAATCTCAAGTTAATAAAACAGTAAGCGCTGTCAAAAGGTTTGACAAAGACACTGTAGAAGAAGTACTCTCTTCAGAAAAGCTGGTAAATGCCTTAGACTTAAAAATAGATAAAGAAATTGAGCGTATAATGGCTTTATACAAGCCATTAGCAATTGATTTACGTTTTATATTATCAGGGCATAAAATCAATACTTTTTTAGAACGAATTGGAGATAATGCACAAGGAATTTGTCAATATTTACTCAAAATGGATCAAACTCCCTCTGCTGAGTATCTTGAGAAACTACAAGTATACAAAGCTTTTGACATTGTTGTGAAGATGATAGACATTGTGATTGACGCTTATGAGTCAGAAGATACCAAACTAGCCAGTCAAGTACTTCGCCTAGACCGTGAATTAGACGCTATCAATGACAGCTCTATGCCTGTCACGGTAGAAGCCATCACTTCTCTCTCTGATGCTGTAGGGATTCAAAATTTCCTCTATTTTCAATCTATGGTACGAAAAATGGAAAGAATGGGAGATTTACTGACCAATATCGCTGAAGAAATCATCTTTAGTGTAGACGCCAAAGTACTTAGACACAAACGCAAGAAAACAGAAAAATACATCAATAAGAAAATTGATAACGAATAATATCAATTTCATTTCAAAAACTAGAGCAGGGACAATCCCTTTTGCACAAGCTTCGCTTGTCATTATTTTTTCATACTCTGACATCCCTGCTAACTTTTGCTTGAGTTTTTATTATCAAACACGCCTAGACATCAAAAAAAAACAGGCGAAGCCTGTGGCTTAGGGATCCGTCAGTAGACGGACATTATCCGTGGAAATCCTTTCCGATTTTTCATCGGAAAGATTGAAAACAAAAAGCCCGACATCACCTAGCGTAACGAAGTGAAGTAAGGTGATGGAAGCCCCAAATTTAATTTAGAAATCTGATTTAAAATGAAATTCTATATCAGGGTAATTGGTTTTAGCTTGGTCAATGGAATAACGAGATTCTGCTAAATACACATCTCTCTCCCATTTATCTACAGCAATCCATCGCTGTTTTCTATTTTTAAATTCTTTTAATTGCTCTTCGTTATCACTTGTTATCCAACAAGCCTTGTGTATTGAAGCATTTTCCCAGCGAGATTTAGCTCCATACTCATGCTCTAACCTGTATTGAATCACATCAAATTGAAGAGCTCCTACTGTACCAATCACTTTTCTATTAATATAAGGCAAGTAAAACATCTGTGCGACACCTTCATCCATCAATTGGCTAATTCCTTTTGCTAATTGTTTTGATTTCATCGGATCAGCATTTTCTATGTATTTAAAAAATTCTGGGGAGAAGCTAGGCACACCTTTAAATTGGATGAGTTCTCCTTCTGTAAGTGTATCACCAATCTTAAAATTACCAGTATCATGTAAACCGATAATATCTCCCGGATAGGCTGCATCTACAATTTCTTTCTTTTCTGCCATAAAGGTAATTGGACTAGAAAACTTCATTTTCTTAGCCATCCTGACATGAAAGTAATTTGTATTACGCTCAAAAACACCTGAGACAATCTTAATAAATGCAATTCTATCTCGATGTTTAGGATCCATGTTGGCGTGAATCTTAAATACAAAACCTGCAAACTTCTTCTCGCTTGGTAGTACGTCTCTTGTTTCTGTAGGTTTGGACTGAGGTGCTGGTGCAATTTTGACAAATGTATCTAACAATTCTTTTACACCAAAATTATTTAATGCACTACCAAAAAATACTGGTGACACATCACCTGCTCGATACTCTTCTATGTCTAAAGTAGGATAAACTCCTTGCACTAATTCTATTTCTTCACGTAGAACTTTGGCTTCTTCTTCTCCTATTTTATCTTCTAAGATTTCACTGTCCAAGGCAACTTCTTCTCCAGTTGCAATTTTTGTTTTGTTTGCTTCATCAAAAAGGTACAAGCTATTATCGTACAGGTTATACGCTCCTTTAAAATCAGCTCCCATACCTACTGGCCAAGACATTGGACGCACATTTAGTCCTAATTTTTGTTCTATCTCGTCTAATAAATCAAAAGCGTCTTTTCCTACACGGTCTAGCTTATTGATAAAAACGATCATTGGTGTTTTACGCATTCGACAAACTTCTACTAGCTTTTCAGTTTGTATTTCTACTCCTTTGGCTACATCTACCACTACAATAACACTGTCTACCGCAGTAAGTGTACGATAAGTATCTTCAGCAAAATCTTTGTGACCAGGCGTATCCAAGATATTTACCTTATAACCTTCATAATCAAATGCCATCACAGAAGTGGCTACAGAGATACCACGTTGCTTCTCTATTTCCATAAAATCGGAAGCTGCGGTTTTTTTTATTTTATTGCTTTTTACTGCTCCTGCACTTTGTATTGCCCCACCAAAAAGTAACAGCTTCTCTGTTAAAGTTGTTTTTCCTGCATCGGGGTGACTAATAATCCCAAAAGTACGTCTTCTTGCTATTTCTTGCTCTACTGTCATAATCACTCAAATACTATCAAGAGGCAAAGATATAGATTTTTATGCCAAATCTTTGAACAAAAAAGTATTTTGAATAACAATAGGCTATTTCACTATTACTTCTATGTTTTTAGATTTCAGCTTGTATTCTAACCAAGATTTTATTCTGGCTAGAGAGGTGTTAGAACGTTGTTTTAGTTTGTATTTCGTTGCTTTGTTCCAAGTCAAAATAAAAGTGTGTATCCCTGCTTTATCATGGTTTTTCTTGATTGCTTTGGCATAAGCTACGTCTATCAAGCCGATGTTCCATATTTTGAGTTCTTGAGATAACCCAGAGATATTCACAGAGTCTTTTTTTGCTTGTAATATCTTAACATTCATTTCTTTTAAATTATCATTTTGTTCTCTAAGCAAAGCATTTCCATTTTTAAGCTCCTCTACTTGGGCTTCAATCATATTTCCTTTTTCGGCAATTTCATTAATACGATGAGTATAATTTTTATTTTGATACAGCAATACTTCGCTACGGTATAGTTTATACTTTGGCAATAAAGCCTCTAAAGAATCTTTAAGACTTACATCTAAGGCTGTACCTGCCACAAATAACTCTACAGCACTGGTATCTCCTTTGTAATTGTAAACAAAGTTAGTTGTTATAGATCTAGAAGCTGTTTTTAGAGGCTCTACTTCTTGCTCAATAAACTGCTTGATGTTACGATTGGCTATATTTTTTTGTATCAAACCATAAAACGTATATCCACTAGGAATTATTAATAGTATCAAAATAATTGTCGTACCTAGTTTCACTTTTAGTCGGTTGCTTTTATCTACCCACTTTACCAATGGGAAGTGCATCATACGTACTACAATTAAGGTTGTAATAGTTATACAGGCTGAGTTTAATAGGAATAAATAAAATGCTCCGAAGAAAAAATCCATCCGTCCTGTGGCTAAGCCAAACCCTGCTGTACACAATGGTGGCATTAGTGCTGTAGCAATTGCTACTCCTGGTATTACATTTGTTTTTTCCTTACGAGAGTTGGATATAATTCCTGCTAAGCCACCAAAAATGGCAATGAGCACATCTAACAGAGTAGGGCTAGTACGATTTATCAGTTCGGACTGTGGTTCTGCAAATCCTAATAGAGAGATCCCTTTGAAGTATATAAATGATGTGGCGATTGATAAAACAACGGCAATCAATAGGTTTTTGAAAGATATTGCAAAAGTGTTAAGATCATTTGTACCTAAAGAATAGCCAATACCTACAATTGGCCCCATTAGTGGTGAGATAAGCATTGCCCCAATAATGACTGCGGTAGAGTTAAGGTTAAGCCCTATAGAGGCGATGAAAATAGAAAAAATCAAAATCCAAACATTATGTCCCTTGAACTCTATGTCTTTTTTGATGTCTTCAGTAGTTCCTTTGATATCTGTACCTTCGTCATAGATGGAGAAGACTTCTTTAAAAAGTTCTCTAAGACTACGAATGAACCATTTAAAGCTTACCTGTAGTTTTTCTTTTTTTACTTCTATATTTTCTTTTAATTCTTCCATAGTTTTGCAAGACTACTAGCCCAATTTACTAACTTCGACAACTGTTAGTGCATAAGGGATTCGTCATAGGACGAACTTTATCACGGTTTGTTTGAATCTTATTTTTTAAATACTTCTGTCTGTAATGCTGGGTATTTTGGCTTTATTTTTTTTAACGTTTTTACCAACAAATCAGCTACAAGATATTCTTTGTACCAGTTTTGATCGGATGGTATGATGTGCCAATCAACTTTACTACAGTTAGCAAATACCTCTTCGTAATATTTCATGTACTCATTCCAATGTTCTCTAGTTGTCCAATCTCCATCGTTGTGTTTCCAATATTTTCGATCGTCTTCTATTCTGTCTGTTAGGCTTTCTTTTTGTTCTTCTTTAGAGATGTGTAAATATAACTTCACGATTTTCGTACCGTTTCTCTCCAAATGTTCTTCGAAATCATTTATCGACTGAAAGTGTTTTTTAGCAGTTTTATTGTCCACTAAGTCGAGTACACGAGTAATCAAAACATCTTCATAATGAGAACGGTTAAAAATATGTACACGTCCTTTTCCTGGGGTGTGCTGATGCACTCTCCACAGAAAATCGTGGGCTAGTTCTTCCTTAGTTGGTGTTTTGAATGAAATTACGTTCATTGCACTTGGGTTGATTACTCCCATTACATCTCTTGTTAACCCGTCTTTACCACTGGCATCCATCCCTTGAATGATTATTAAAAGAGATTTTTTTGCTTCGGCTGTAAATTTTCGTTGCAATTCACATAGTTCACTTAATAGTTTAAGTGTTTTTGCTTCTATTTTATCTCTGTCAAGCGATTTTGGTGCTATGGTCGAGATTTTTTTTAGTTTAATTAGCTTATTAGTTGCCATTATTTCTTTTTAGTAATTTTCATTTTAATTGGTAAATGGTCTGAGTAGCCACCATGATATTTCTTTCCACTGTACGTTTTATTGGGCTGAATAGTTTTGTACTTGGGGTGTTTAAATAAAATCCAGCTTTCATCAAATACACTTGCGTCATTTACATCAACTTGCAAGCTATCTGTATTGTCTATAAAGTTTTTAGACACGATAAATTGATCAAGCATTGTCCAGTCTCCTTTGTGGGAGTAACTTCCGTCCCCTGCCCTATCTAAGTCATACACTACATTGTATAGATTCGCTTTTTTGTCGCCAATTTTTCTTGCTTTTAATGTTTTCCAAATACTATTGTTTGTTGGTCCATCATTAAAATCTCCCATTATTATGATATAAGCTTTAGGGTTTTTGCTTTCTACTTTATCAATTTGATATTTAAGAGTTTCTGCGGCATCTATTCGTTTGTGTTCAGATTCTTCTCTTCCTTCACGTCGAGATGACCAATGGTTAACGAAAACATGTACTTCTTCTCCCATCATTTCGCCTACTACGTGTAAGATGTCTCTTGTTTTGTCAGAAGGATTTCGTTTAAAAAAAACAGGAATTGCTTCATATTCTTTTAATTTAAAATACTCTTCTCTGTACAACAAACCTACATCAATTCCTCTCTCATCAGGACTGTCTACATGTGCAAAATTGTATTGATGTGGTAATAATGCATGGCTTTCTACTAAGTCTTCTAATACATCTTCATTTTCTATTTCTGCCAAACCCACAAGTATTGGTAGGTTGCTACCACCAAATGAGCTCTCTATGACTTTAGTTAGGTTGTTTATCTTATGAAAATACCTTCGTGTATCCCAACGTTTGTAACCGTCTGGTGTAAAATCATCATCATGAGTTTTAGGATCGTTAATCGTATCAAATAAATTCTCTACGTTATAAAATAAAATATTTGCACTATTCATATCTTTTATTTTTGGTTCTTTTTTACAACTATACATCACTAGCAGTAGTGCAAGTAATATTATACTTTTAATTTTCATTATCTTCTTCTAATACCTAACACACCTAGAAAACCTCGTATTGCTTCTCGCATCACAACTCTTCCTAATTGCCTTACAAAAGTGTTTTTTGTTACTTTTTCTAAGGTCGATACTTCTTTCCTAGACCTACCTCTGGTCTTTTTATTTTTGCTCAATTTTTCAGCTCTTTTTTCTGCCTTTTCTATTCGCTCTGCCAAAATTTCATAAGCACTTTCTCTATCTATATTTTTTTCGTATTTTTTTACTAGGTTAGAGTTTTTTACCAATGTATTAATTTCTGATTTTGTTAAGATGTCCATTCTGGATATTGGTGCTCTCAGCGTGGTGGCGACAAGCATGGTAGGAATTCCTTTTTCGTTAAGAGCTGTCACAAAGGCTTCTCCTATGCCTAACTCTGTAATGGTTTGGTTTACTTTATAATACTCTGATAAAGGATAATTTTCTGCCGTTTTCTTTATTGCTTTACGATCCTTTGCCGTAAAGGCTCTTAAAGCGTGTTGTATTTTTAACCCTAACTGACTCAGTATAGCTTCAGGGACATCTGTAGGGTTTTGAGTACAGAAATAAATCCCCACTGCTTTAGAACGAATTAATTTTATGATTGCTTCTAATTGATCCATCAAAGCAGTACTTGCTTCTTTGAAAACCAAATGAGCTTCATCTATAAAAATAACAAGCTTTGGTTTATCCATATCCCCCTCTTCTGGAAATGTAGCGTAAATCTCTGCCAATAGACACAACATAAAAGTAGAAAATAGTTTTGGTTTTCCTTGAATGTCCGTTAATCGTAAAACAGAAATCTTCCCTTTTCCGTCTTCTTTTTCTAATAAGTCTTCTACGTCAAATGATTTCTCTCCAAAAAACTTATCAGCACCCTGTTGCTCTAGCTCAATAATCTTACGCATTATTGCCCCCATTGATAAAGATGAAACTAGTCCGTATTCTTTCCGAATTTCTTTTTTTCCTTCTCCAGAGATAAACTGAAGCGTTTTTTTGAGGTCTTTGAAATCGATTAATAATAAACTATGATCATCACAGTATTTAAACACCAATGACATCACTCCTGATTGAGTAGCATTAAGTCCTAAGATTTTAGATAATAACACTGATCCAAATTCAGAGACTGTAGCCCTAAGTTTTACTCCCTTTTCATCACTTAAAGTCAGTAACTCAACGGGTACTCCGTGTGGCTCATAAGGGAGATTGGCTATATCAGTATGTCTTTTAGAAATAAAGTCATTACTTTCTCCAGAGGCAGCAAGACCGCTTAAATCTCCTTTTAAATCCATCAATAATACTGGCACACCCTTTTCGGATAGTTGCTCAGCAATAATTTGTAATGTTTTTGTTTTACCTGTACCCGTAGCACCTGCAATCAACCCATGTCTATTCATAGATTTGAGCGGTAATTTTACGTGAGCATCTGACACTGTTTCACCTTGATACATGGCTCCTCCCAAAGTAATAAAATCTCCTTTGGTTTGATATGATTTATTGATTTCTTCCTTAAAGGACTGAACGTCTTTCATTTTTCAAAATTAATCTTACTCAATAAGTTTAAAAAGAAAAAAGGAGGCTTAGCCTCCTTTTTAATATAATTATAGATAGTAATTAATGTGTAATTACTGGGTCTAAAGTTTTAGCTTGTGCTACCCATTTTTCTACTTGCGTAGCAGAAGGAGTTTGGCGAACTAATTTCTTTTTAGTGTTTGTTTCTAACATCATAGTGTGCAAATTAGAAGCATTTCTGTTTCTTAATTCTTTTACAGTGTCTACACCTGCAGCTTCAAGTAATTCAGAATATTCACTACCTACTCCTTTAATTCTATAAAGGTCAGCCATATTAGCCCACTTCAACAATTTAGATTCGTCAACACCTGTTTTTTCAGCTGTAGCTTTTCTGCCTTTTTTATCACAACATGTTTTAAGAAGGCTACCAACTGTTCTGATACCTGCTTTTTGTAACTTTTCAGCGAATGCAGGACCGATTCCTTCGATATCCGCAACTTTAATACTTGCCATAGTTTTTTTGTTTGATTTATAAATTAATTACTACTTGTTTTACTTAAAAAGATTAGCTAGCCCGCCGAATAATGATTTTTTTACTTCTTTTGCAGCACTTTGCTTAATGATGTCCATAAAACCACCTTCATCTACACCGTCATCTGGAGTATTGTCATTGATTTTACTCATGATAAATGGTACAGCAAATTTTGCAATCATATCAGCTTTGTCAGATGAAATACCAACTTTTTCAATAAGGTCACTCGTGTAGTTAGAAACAATCCCACCTATCATTGAGTTACTTCCTACAGATTCTTTACCGTTAAACATGTTTAACAATCCGCCAATACCTCCACCAGAAGCAGCACTCATCACAGAGCTTAACACACTTTCTTGTGCTATATCTACTGCTTGTCCTGCTTGATCTTTTGATATTCCAAAATCGTCAATTTTATCTGTGATTTGATCTTTTAATACTGATAATATTCCGTCTAACATTTTTTCTTATTTGGTTTGAATGCTTCAATATAGAATATGTGCGATACTTTTCAAAAAAAATGTTTTCTTATTTTTGAAAAAAAAACACTATTGATTATCGTTGTTAATTTAAATAACTACCTTGTAGCTAAGCGGTTAATAACAACCTATGAAACCACTACTGATTTTAACACTAGGAATATCTCTAATAACAAGCTGTGCACCTGTGTACATTCCTAATGTAGCCAATGTGCCATTACTAAGCCAAAAAGGAGAGTTACAAGTAGCGGTACATGCTGGTACTGCTGGAATAGATCCTCAAGTAGCTTATGCTATAACTAATACTGTTGGCATAATGGCAAATGGAAGTTTTCGTGATAGTAAATCTAGCGAATCAAACGATTTTCACAACCATAATTTTGGTGAGCTTGGGATAGGGTATTACACTCAAATAGATGAGACTGGTCGATTTGAAGTATTTAGTGGGTTTGGCTTAGGAGAAACCAATTCACAAATAATTTCTACGTTTTCTAATCGGGTCCATGCTAAATACAATAAATTCTTTATACAACCATCTATTGGTCTCACTCAAAAATCAGTTGACTTCAGTTTTTCTACCCGTTATATTTTTGTAAGTGTCAACGATTTGTCAAATAGTAATTTTGATTATACTCGGTCTTTCATAGAACCTATAGCAACTTTAAAGCTTGGAGGTAATAAAATTAAAGCTGTGGTTCAATTAGGGCTTTCTCTTCCTATCAATGACAAGGGGTCATCAATTGACTTCCAACCATTACTACTATCTATCGGTGTACATAGTAGACTAGGTGAATTTTTCAACAAAAAAGAGTAACGAACCTAAAATTAATTACCCTTTATCCTTACAAAATAAATTCACTTAAATCCTTATGTTTCACAATGTTAGACAATCTTTCGTCTACCATATCTTTAGTTACAACTACTTTAGCATTTTTAGGGATCACTTCCGGCACATCAAACAATACATCATTCAATAATTGACTCAATAAAGTATACAAACGTCTTGCTCCAATATTTTCAACTTCATTATTAACTTCAAAAGTCAGCTCTGCCAATCTCTGTAAGGCATCATCTTCCCAAGTAAGCTCTACTCCCTCAGCTTCTAGTAAGGCTTCATACTGCTTTGTCAAAGCATTTTTAGGATCTTTTAGTATTTTATAAAAATCATCTTGAGTTAAGGCATTTAATTCTACCCTAATCGGGAACCTTCCTTGAAGCTCTGGAATCAAATCTGATGGACGAGCTACGTGAAATGCTCCTGCTGCGATGAATAAAACATGATTAGTGTTAATCACACCATGTTTTGTACTTACCATACTTCCTTCCACTATTGGTAACAAATCTCGTTGCACGCCTTCCCTACTTACTTCCCCGCCACTTTTTCCGCTTTTGGCTGCTACTTTGTCAATCTCATCGATAAAAATAATTCCTGTATTCTCTGCTCGGTATACTGCTTCATCTTTCACCTCTTCCATATCTATTAGCTTTTCTGCTTCTTCGTCTAATAGTAATTTCTGAGCTTCTTTTATCGTTACTTTTCTTTTGCGTTTCTTTTTAGGAACCATCCCCGAGATCATGTCCTGAATTTGCATCATAGACCCCTCATCCATTCCTGGTGCCATTACACCTACACTAGCTTTTTGCTGAAGTGTTTCTATATCTATTTTTCGATCGTCCAATTCTCCTGCACGTATTTTTTCTCTAAATCGTGTTCTAGTTTTATGATTAAGTTCTACATCCGACTCATTGTCAGAGGTAACTACCAAAGGTGGAATCAAGGCGTCCAAGATAACTTCTTCTACCGATTCTTTCGCTTTCGCTAATACTCCTTCTTTTCTCTCTGCTTGCACCATTCCTACAGCTTGATCCACAAGGTCTCTCACCATACTTTCTACATCACGTCCTACATACCCCACTTCTGTAAACTTAGAAGCCTCCACCTTTACAAAAGGAGCTTGAGCTATTTTTGCCAACCTGCGGGCTATCTCGGTTTTTCCAACACCCGTAGAACCTATCATCAAGATATTATTAGGCATAATCTCCTTACGCATATCTTCCTGAACATTCATTCTTCTCCATCTATTACGCAAAGCAATTGCAACATTTTTTTTAGCATCCTGCTGACCTATTATATACAAGTCCAACTCTTTTACTATTTCTCTTGGGGTAAGGTTTACCAAAGTCATTTTTATTTTTTAGTATAAAATCTATTCAAATCAGCCGTAACTGTAAGCATCGTATTACCGCCCACTAAATGATAATACACTCGTGTAAAATTAAATTCAAAGGCATATACTTTAATCATAAACCCGAACGAAAAACCAGCCCCCCCCTTTATTGGCTCAGCTTTCAACTCTTTGCGCATCATGTGATTATAACCAATTCTAGCTTGAAATTTTTCAGAGAAAATTAACTCTGTTCCGATTACTATGTGTCTAGCAATTTTTTCAGACGTTTTTTTTTCTTCTAGCAAATCATTCCCATCCTCATCTATTTTAACATTTCTGATTGGGTCCAAATACTGCACATCATAACGTGTTAAATTATGAGTTTGTAACGAAAACCTTATTGGTGCGTGTTCAAATTTATAACTCGCACCTAATTGCACATCAAAAGGCAATTTTCCTTTTAAGTCTTCTCTGTAATGTTTGGTAAAAAAACCTGCATTTTTCATTGTAAAACCAACTATCAAGCCTTTGGTAGGATGAACAAATTGTCCGCCTACATCTAGTAATAAGGCATTAGAACGATAAGATGCAATTGAGCTAGAAGCAAACTTAGCAGTAGCTCCTACATGAAAATATCCAATTTTATGTGATTTAGTAATCCCAAATACATTTTCTGAAGCTCTAAAAGTCCCTAAAGAATTACCTAGATGATCAAACTCTTTAAAATCACCATAGGAAACAGCTGTTAAAAACACACCCCAAGTACCCCCGATTTTTTTCGAGTTAAAAGCACCGTTCACATGGTTATAAGCGACATCGGCATACAATCTCCTGTTCGTAAAACTCACTTTTCCCGACATAGAATCTGTTAAAGCTGCTGGATTCTGAACAAACATACTAACATCCTTGCCAGCGGTAGATACATTTACCCCCCCAATAGCACCTACACGAGCATCATTTGGCATCAACAAAAAAGTATAACTCTGTAAGCCCCCAACTTGAGCAGAAGCCAAGCCAATTACTGTCATTAAAATCCATACAAATAATATTTTTTTCATATTATATATTCTTAGATGCTTTTTAACAACGTTCTAAAACCGTATTTAGTTTAATGAATTTCAAATTAATACTTTTCTTTACTTTGTACTCGCTTTTATTGGTTCTAAGTCAAACACTAAAGGCTTCTTTACTTTCTTATCTAAGATAGCGAAACTAAGTACGTCATCTATCGTGTAAGCATATTCTATCGTTAAGCCTTTTAAGTAATGTGTTGGAATTTCTGCTATATCTTTTTTGTTTTTATAGCACATCATAATTTGCTTAATTCCAGCACGTTTTGCCGCTAATATTTTTTCTTTAATCCCGCCTACTGGCAACACTCTTCCCGAAAGAGTTATCTCACCAGTCATTGCAATTTTATCTTTTACTTGTTTCTGTGTAAACAAAGAAACTAAAGAAGTAAACATCGTAATCCCAGCCGAAGGACCATCCTTTGGCACACCACCTGCTGGTACGTGTATATGTAAGTCGTATTGGTCAAACACACGATAATCGATTCCTAACTCTTTAGCTCTCACTTTCACATTAGTCAATGCCGCCAAAGCGGATTCCTTCATTACGTCACCTAATTGCCCTGAAATCGTCAATTTCCCTTTTCCTTTACTCAATACAGATTCTATTGTAAGAATTTCTCCTCCCACCGATGTCCATGCCAGTCCCGTAACCATCCCTGCTTGCCCTGAGTTTTCATAAGGGTCTTTTTCAAAGTAAGCTACGCCTAATACTTCTTCTAAATGCTCTGGAGTGATTTTGTTATGGTAATCTTCTTCTAAAGCTATACTTTTGGCTACATAACGCATAACACTACCTACCTTTTTTTCTAAGCCCCTTACTCCAGATTCTCTAGTGTAACCTTCTACCAATTTCACCAATGCTAGCTTAGAAATAGATACTTGGCTTTTCTTAAGAGCGTGTTCTTTCAATTGTTTTGGTACAAGGTGTCTTTTTGCAATTTCCACTTTTTCTTCTAGTGTATAACCTGTTACTTCTATGATTTCCATACGGTCACGTAAGGCTGGTTGTATCGCACCTAAATCATTACAAGTAGCAACAAACAAAACCTTAGACAAGTCGTAAGGCACTTCTAAATAATTGTCTACAAAAGCATTATTTTGCTCTGGATCTAACACTTCTAATAAAGCCGAAGAAGGGTCTCCTCTAAAATCGGTAGCTAATTTATCAACTTCATCAAGTACAAATACAGGATTAGATGTCTCTGCCTTATTGATGCTTGTAATTACTTTACCTGACATTGCACCTATGTATGTCTTTCGATGTCCACGTATCTCAGCTTCATCTCTTACACCACCTAGTGCCATACGTACATATTTACGTCCTAATGCTTTAGCTATAGATTTTCCCAAAGAAGTTTTCCCTACTCCTGGAGGTCCGTACAGACATAATATTGGTCCTTTTATTCCTCCCTCAGTCTTGTTTACTTGATTTTTAAGCTTAAGAACTGCTAAGTACTCTACAATTCTTTTCTTTACTTTCTCTAGCCCGTAATGATCTTTGTCAAGTATCTTCTGAGCTTTTATTAAATCAAAATCATCCTTAGACAGAGTATCCCAAGGTAAATTCACCATAAAATCCAAATAATTAAACTGCACTGGATAATCTGCTGCTTGAGTATTTGTTCTTTTTAGCTTTGCTAATTCTTTAGAGAAGTGTTTTTTAATCTCCTTGCCCCATTTTTTATTAACTGCTTTTTTCTCTAACTCTTCTAGTTCTTTACTAGAGCCTTCATCTCCTAATTCATCTTGTAGCACCTTCATTTGCTGACGTAAAAAATAATCTCGCTGTTGCTGATCTATATCTACAGATGCTTTGGTGAGAATCTCATTTTTTAATTGCTGAACTTGTAATTCCTTATTCAAATACTCCAACAATAAAGTTGCACGATCCACACCATCTGCCGTCTCTAGCAAACGTTGTTTCACCTTAAGCTCTACATTTAGATTAGAAGACAAAAAATGAGTCAAAAAGCTCAATGTCTCAATGTTATCTACCGCAATTTTAGCTTCTTGAGGAATATCCCCGTTTAGCATAATAATTTGATTGGCAGTATCTTTTAATGTTCCCATTAAAGCTACCGTATCTTTACTTTTTGCATTTGGGAAGGTTTCTTCTAAAGGAATAATTCTTGCCTTTATATAAGGATCATCTCCCAAGTACTCTTCTACTGAAAACCTACTCTTACCCTGAATAATAATTGTTGTATTACCATCGGGCAAAACCAACATTTTAATAATTTGTGCCACCACTCCTACTTTATGAAGCTCATCTAAGGTAGGATCTTCTTTTTGGGCGTTTGTTTGGGCTACTACACCTATTGTCTTATCACCAGCATAAGCATCCTTTACTAATTTAATAGATTTTTTTCTACCCACCGTAATAGGTAACACTACTCCTGGGAATAATACTGTGTTTCTAACAGGTAAAATGGATAATTCGGAAGGGACACCTTCTTTATGTAATTTTTCTTCTTCTTCTGCGGACAAAAGAGGTATTAATTCTCCAGAGTCTTCTCCCATCAATCCTATTGGCAGTATTTTTGTATCTACGTTGTCATTCATAATATATATCAGGACATTGTGTCAGACTTCACTCTCACGATGTCATATTTTATCCTATTTAAAGTATAAGATGTATAATTTAACAATAGCTATGCCAATAATACAACAGGAAAGTATACCTTTGCAATATATAATGCTAAAAACACAAAAATATCTCATATTATCTTTATTACTACTTGCGGTAAGCTCTTTTTCTGTTGCTCAAACAAGAAAAGAAAAGAAAGGTTATATCTCTACAAACATTGATGATGATCTTATCACAAGGCAGTCTAACAAACATAATCAAGTATTTTTCAGCTTCCCTAATGTTAATAAGATCTCTCGGTATTACAATGTTGCCAAGCGTCAGCATATCATGAAATTAATAGAGCAGGGAAAAGATGAAGCTAAGCTAAAAAAAGCTTTAGAACATTATATTTCTAATTTTGGTATTCGTAATTTTTCAGAAGACACGGAGTTTCTTTGGTTACTTGCTCAACTATACGAAAAAAATGGTGAGCTTGAAAAAGCCAAAAGTCTGTACCGATTGGTATTGCGTCACCAAAAAAGAAACACCATTCCTCATGTATCACGACTTATGGATGCTAGGCAACGTTTTCATGACCTCACGAAACTAGAGCAAGAGATGTACGTCCCGCTTGACTATTATTATGAGCTAGTAGAGTATCGTAAAGACATTGACACTTTACACCCTCCTAAAAGTATACTCACTAATATGGGAGATTTGGTCAACCATAACGACGTAGCAGATTACGGACCAAATATTTCTCTTTACGACCTGACTATTATTTTCACAAAAAGAACTGTTGATTCTAATCATTTGGCTAATGATTATGGAAATGTAGTTCGCTACAGCGAAAACTTATATGTATCTCAAGGTTATGAAGATGGGTTTTGGGATGAAGCTTACAAACTCCCTGCACCAATCAATACAGGATGTAATGAAGGATCTGCAGTATTATCAAGAACAGGAAAAACCATATACTTCACTCGATGCAGAGTAGAAGATAACTTACTAGATTGTAGTGACTGTCTTGGTTTGTGTGACATATATACCAGTCATAAAAATGAGGATGGCGAATGGGAAAAGCCTAAAAACTTGGGAAAATCAGTTAATACCTCGGCTTGGGAATCTCACCCTGCTCTTAGCAAAACAGAAGATACTCTATACTTTGTTTCGAGCAGACCCGATGGATTTGGTATGTCCGACATTTGGTTCACTTACAAAGTAAATAAAAAAGGGGATTGGGCATCAGCTAAAAACATGGGACCAACCATAAACACTGCTGGAAACGAATATAGCCCTTATCTCAGTAGGCAAAACTCTGCTTTTTTCTTTAGCTCTAATGGTCATGTTATGAACTTTGGTGATCTTCAGAATAAGTCTAGAGAAAGAAGCCTTGATATATACAAAGCCTACCCTGATGGTAATCATTGGCTAGAGCCTAAAAACGTAGGACCTCTTGTAAATGGCGAAGGAGATGAATATTATTTTTCGATGGATGTAAAATCTAAAAATTTATACTACGCTAAAACAGAAGAGAACTCTGACCCGAAAAAATCCGTTACCGATTTATACTCTTTTCCTGTGCCAATGGGTGCACAACCCAAAGCAAATGTCAATTTACACGGCACGCTACTCGATAAGGAAACAAAAGAAGTATACAAAGGAATTGTCTCTATTATTGATCTTGAGAGTGGGATTGAAGTTGCCCCAAAAGAAGTTCGAGAAGACGGCTCATTTGACTTTGATCTTATCGACCACAAAAAATACTTACTCATCATTCAAGGGGATGAGTTTTTTAGGATAGAAAAATTATTTGAACTAAATGGTGATACTACCATCGTAAATGAGGCAACTTCTGTACGTAATAAAAAACTACAGTTTGCTTCATTAGTGTTTGAAAATGGGAAATGGGATATTTTACCAGAAATGGACAAGGATCTTTGGAATATCATTGATTTCCTAATTGACAACCCTCTATTCTCTTTACATATTGGTGGGCATACTGATGGGGATGGAGATGCTACAAAAAACCAAACGTTATCTCAACAACGAGCTAACTCCATCAAAGAATTCCTTATAAAAAATGGTGATATAAATACTGACAGGGTTGAAGCTATCGGATATGGGGCAGCAAAGCCAATCCGTAGTCCTGAGCTAACAGACAAAGACAAACAAATTAATAGAAGGGTTGAATTTGAACTTATCAGTGAAAAAGAAGAAACTATTCTTAATAATACTGAAAAAAGCACAGAATAACCTAGTTTAGATTATTTTTTCATCTCTATTTTTGTTTATCAATTGCGTGTAAATAAACTATAAGACCGTTTTGATTGTAATATGCATCTAAATTAGATTGAATTGTCTTTTGCATTATTTTAACGAAGAGAATATGAAAAATAAACAAGATAATTAACGTATATTATACGTTAATATGGTATTATCTTATAGTTAAATTGGTGTAATCAATCAACGATTAGCCTTGAAGGATTACCTAGTAGCACTTACTTACTAAAAATAATTGCTAAGGAAGGAGTCGTTATACGAAAAATAGTAAAAGATTAATACCATTTTGATCGTAATATGCGTCTAGATTAGATTGAATTGTTTTTTGCATTATTAAGGCAAAATAATTTAGCATAACTAGTTACGGTAGATTATTTTAACAAAGAGAATGTGAAAAACAAACAAGATAATTGACGTAGATTATAGTCAATATGGTATAAGTAAGCTATAATAGTTTTTAGTGATTAAAAAAGCAGGACAATTGTCCTGCTTTTTTTGTTTTACACTTATTATGATGCGTGAGGGGGTGACGTGGAAATCCTTTCCGATTTTTTTTATCGGAAAGATTGGGAACAGAACACCCGACATCATACGCCTTTTTTAGGTGTGTGATGACACGCCCAAATTCTATTTGATATACATCATCATCAAAACCTGTACTAAACCGATAAAGAATCCTAATACAGCTCCTATCAGTTCAATAAATTTAAACTCTTTGCTCATAATCGCAAGCATCACATCTTCGAGCTTATCAAAAGAGAACTGTTCTACTTTATGACGGACAATAGCTTTAATATCTATCTCAGATTCTAATTTGGACGTGTATTTTTCGATTACTTCTGGTAGCATTGTTTCGAATTCTTCCAGTAAAGTCGCTTTAATCTTATTACGCAAATCATCTCCCATAATCATGGCGAGCATAGGCATTGCGGCGGTTAATTTTTCTCTCAGGAAAACATCCATCTTAGCATCTACAACTTGCATAATCTCGGTCAAATTACTGCTATCGGTTAGTTTACCTTTTATGTCATCAAAAGAAAATAACTCCCCACCTACTAGATTACCGATTTTTTCGGCAAATACTTTATGTCGCTTCGGGAAAACTCCTTGTATTTTTATACCGAGTACATTAATCGGTACACGAGGATGAAAAAGCATTTTGACGGCAATAAAATTTGTCACCCAACCAATAAGAGCTGAGATAAAAGGCAAAGCATATATCATATTGTGTTATTATTTTGTATAATTAGTAGTATTGTGGATTTCAAAAGTACCAAAAAAAAATGAAAAACATATTCAATTATTTACTAATAATCGTTTTAATATCTTGTACATTACCTCAACAGCAAGGTATTAAAAAAGAGAAAGTCGTGAAAACAGAAGCGGATTGGAAAGCACAATTAAGTGAAGAAGAATATTACGTTACCCGACAGAAAGGTACTGAAAGGGCTTTTACTGGTGAATATCATGACAATCACCGAGAGGGGAAGTATAATTGCACTTGCTGTGGACAGGTTTTGTTTTCTTCCGAGACTAAATTTAATTCAGGTACAGGCTGGCCAAGTTTCTACCAATCAATTACGGATAGTTCTGTTACAGAAGTTAAAGATAACAGACTAGGAATGAGCAGGATAGAGGCAACTTGTAGCCGTTGTGATGCGCATCTCGGTCATGTTTTTTCGGATGGTCCTGCTCCTAGCGGTTTGAGATACTGTATTAATTCTGTATCTTTAAGATTCGAAGAATAATCTGATAAGATATATTATATGAAAACGACTTTAAAAGCCCCTTCTCAAGGTTTAGGAACATCTGCGGTGTTTTTTACCGCCATCTCAACTATTTTGGGAGCGATTATGTTCTTAAGATTTGGGCAAGCCGTTGGGAATTTAGGGTTGAATCAAACATTGTTAATCATTGTAGTAGGACACCTTATCACGATACCTACTGCCATGGCGATTGCCGAGATTGCCACCAACCAAAAAGTAGAAGGTGGAGGTGAATATTTTATCATTTCACGTTCGTTTGGTTTAAATATTGGGGGAACTATTGGAATTGCCTTGTTTTTGTCTCAAGCGGTAAGCGTTGCTTTTTACATCATTGCCTTTGCTCAAGCCTTTATCCCCGTTTACGATTATTTATTAGCCGAGTGGGGTTTGTACTTCCCTTACCCAACCCAAATCATCACAATCCCTACCACTGTACTTTTAATTTTATTAATTGTAAAAAAAGGTTCTGGCATCGGTCTCAAAATGCTTTATTTCGTTGTAGCCATACTCGCTGTTTCTCTCGTTTTATTCTTTTTGGGCAATCACACAGAAGCTTATCATGCTGTCAAAAGCCCCTACTCTAGTACCAATGATTCTAATTTCTTCTTTTGGTTTGCCATTTGTTTCCCCGGGTTTACTGGTATGACGGCAGGGGTGGGTTTGTCTGGTGATTTGAAAAAACCATCAAAGGCAATCCCTTTAGGCACATTAATGGCAACAATAGCAGGAATGATTATCTATATTGCTATTGTATTTAAGCTGTATTATTTTGCTAGTCAGGAGGAGTTAATCACGGATCAGCTTGTAATGGGGAGAATTGCATTATGGGGACCAATTATACCTATTGGGCTTGCTGCTGCTACTATTTCATCCGCTATTGGTTCTATATTGGTAGCCCCTCGTACTTTACAGGCAATGGGAAAAGATGATATTCTACCAGGAGATAGGGTCAATAAGTTTGTTTCTAAAAATAAAAAAAACGAACCATTTAACGCTACTTTGGTTACCGCCGCAATCGCTTTTGGTATTGTGCTCATCAACGATGTAGATCTTGTGGCTGAAATTATTTCCAATTTTTTCATGTTTACTTATGGTGCATTATGTCTTATCTCTTTCTTTGAGCATTTTGCTGCCGACCCAGCTTATAGACCCTCTTTCCGTTCCAAATGGTACTTATCACTAATGGGAGCATTAGGTTGTTTCTACCTAATGTTCAAGATGAATGCCATGTACGCACTTATCGGGATGGTACTAATGGCAGGATTTTACTTCCTTATTGAGTTCACCCAAAAAGACAAACAAGGTATGTCAGTCATCTTTCAGGGTGTAATTTCTCAACTCTCACGTAACCTGATTGTTTTCTTACAAAAAGTACAAAAAGATCAACGATCTAGTTGGCGACCTTCCGTAATCTCTATCTCTGAGCATTCTTTTGAGCGATTTGGAGCTTTCGAAATCTTACGATGGATTTCTCATAAATATGGATTTGGGACACATATTCACCTCATTAAAGGTTATCTCTCCAAAGAGACCAAACTACAATCAAATCAAGACATACAACGACTCATACAGCTTAGCGAGAGTACCAAAAGTAATATCTACCTCAATACGATGGTAAGTCCCTCGTTGACCTCATCTATCTCACAAGCCTTACAATTACCTGGCGTGTCAGGAAAAGAGAATAACATTATCCTACTCGAAGCCGAAAAAGGAAAAACAAGTGAACTAGAAAGTTTTGCAGAAGACTTTTCTCTGATTAAAGCAGCAGGGTTTGACCTATGTTTACTTACCAGTTCTATTCGTAATTTTGGCTATAAAAAAAGTATCCACATTTGGATTACTGCCAAAGATTTCTCCAATGCCAATCTCATGATTTTACTTGCTTATATCATTTTGGGACACCCGCAATGGAAAAAAGGTAGCATCAAAATATTTACCATGTACCCACAAGAACATTTAGATGAACAGAAAACAAAAATTTTAGATTTAATAGCTTCAGGAAGACTTCCTATTTCTTCTAATAATATCGAAATGATATCACAGACAGAAGGGGAAGATGAAAAAACTATCATCAATAACTTATCTAAAGACGCTGACCTTACCTTTATCGGTTTCCGAGCAGAAACAGTCAAGCATCTTGGCGTAGGTATATTTGAAGGTTATGACAAACTGGGAGATGTGCTATTTGTCAATACTGACAATATAAAAGAAATAAAATAATTACCCCCTTCCACCTACGGGTGTTTTGTTGTTATTGGCTTAGATGAAATAGTCAAAGCTATTGCTTTGAGTCCTCAAGAAAGGATTAAAAAAATCACTACAGCCTATCTTTTTATCAAGAGTTTACCCCCTTTTTAACGCCAGTCATTTTGTTTCCCTAAATAAATAACAACACTACTTTTTTATAACGTCCTTAGAGGGATGGGGTGCTTTGTTGTGTGAGCCGTATGCTCGGTGCTCTATAGGCTAGAGGATTTCTTTTTAAAAGACACGCTTATTACTCCTGCCCCTAACTTAATATCCATAGAAACAGTATCTATTTCATCGAAAATTAAACTTGGTATTTTTACTTCAAAACTTCCTTCATCACCTGAAACAAGTGAATCTGTAAAATCATCCCCTGTAATTTTTATGGGGTTATCACTATTATCACAAGCCATAAACATTTCTAAAACAACAGTATCGCCATTCACTTCCTCTCTTTTTTTAAATCTTAATACTGGACATATTTTATTTACTGAATAATAAGAGCTATGATATTTTCTTTTTATTTTTGACATTAACAATAGTCTAAAAGAAACAGTATCATGTTTATCTATATAGGACATTAATTGCCTGCTTGAATAATCGTCAAATTCATTACTTATTTTTTCTTTTAAAAGAGACCTTGATTTTATGTTTTGAAACTCTAAATAGCTTTGATATAAAGGTATCTCATGTTTAAAATCAAATAACAAGTCATCAAAAATATTTCGTTTCCCCTTTTTCTCTAAACACCCACAAATGATTAAAAGAAAACTAATCGAGATTAAATAAAGTAATTTATCACTCTGTGATCTTTTCAATTTCTTTTCCATTTTTATAAAATTTATATATTGATGAATCACGTGAATACCACTTTACTTTCCTACTCCAATGCTCATGAGTAGTCATAGAATCGATTTCTACTTCTTTCTTAGCCTCCGCTTCCTTAACTTCAGGTTTTTTAACCTCTGCACCTTTAGTTTCATCATAAATCATCTTTGCTACATCTAGTAATTCTACATCTGTGTCACTCGTTTTTCATACCGTCCTTAGAAGGACATATTGTCCCGTTGGTGAGCGGTAGGATGCTGGCATGTTTGTTGTCGCAGAACCACTGAAAAGCTTAACCTATAAGCTAAGACTACCTTGGTTTAATGACAGTTAAAGTCTGAGTTATCAATTACTAACATTAAGTAACAATACTCTTTCTTGTTATTACGGTTAACCGATTCTATACGGAGAACATCTCCCGTTATTGCAAACCCTAGTATTGTTTTAAAAAACAATTTCCCTTCTAGTAAATCCCCTCTTTTATAAACATCACTCTCATACAATACTCCTCTACCACGTATTAGAGCCAACTTAATTGATAACTTTGAAGAGGTCGTAAATGGAAAAACATCATCATTACATTTTAGATTAAATGTTTTTTTTTCCATTTATACTTTCCCCATTATAAAAAAAGATTCGCTTAGAACACCCAAACAAAACTAATACAAAATAAAATAAAATAAAACATCTTATTTTACTCATTGCCCTATTAAATCTAATGACACTTCATTTTCATCTACCTCATCATTAATTCTAAAACCAGGATTATAATCATAAGCCGCTAGGGTATTGTCATAATCTTGGAAAGGTTTCCTATCGCTCAGCA
>CAZEGV010000034.1:0-28517 GCA_964511645.1 uncultured Cytophagales bacterium | reverse complement strand
TGTAAAAACAAACAGGATAAATGACTTATCTTATAGTTAAAATGGTATAAAACAAGAATTGCAAAAGTAGAGAGCGATTATGAATTTGAAAAAGAATAACGGAATCATAAATTTAATTAAGTAATAAACCAAAGTGATTTTAAACACTTTACATACTAAACATCAAATGAAAAAAATTTGTTTCGCTACCAATAACCCTAATAAACTAAAAGAAATCCGAGAAGCCTTACCTAATATACAAATAGTAGGGCTAAAGGAAATCGGGTGCAACGAAGAGTTGCCAGAAACTACGAACACACTAAAAGGAAATTCTTTACAGAAGGCTCAGTACATCTATGATAATTACAATGTAGATTGTTTTGCTGATGACACTGGGCTTGAGGTAGAAGCTCTTAATGGCGAACCTGGTGTTTACTCAGCTCGCTACGCAGGTGAGACTTGTAATTCGGGAGATAACATGAGTAAATTGTTGACAGAACTAACAAAACATACTAATAGAAAGGCTCAATTTAGAACTATAATTACGCTTATAGAATCAGGTAAACCTCAAACCTTTGAAGGTATAGCTAAGGGGGTAATTAGAACACAAAAATCTGGAGTGGATGGCTTTGGCTATGACCCTGTTTTTGAACCTCTCGGTTATGGTATTACTTTTGCTGAAATGTCGATGACTGAAAAAAACAAAATATCACACAGAGGAATTGCTGTAAGAAAAATGTTGAGCTATTTTAAATAAGAAACATTTCAAAGCTAAGACCTGTTATAACAAATAAAACAGAAATTACTGTCACAGCAACAATGTGCCCAGTAAAAATCTTTAGATTATTACCTTCTTTGAGCTTAGGTATTAATCTAAACTTAGCATTAAGCGCTAAAGCAAATGTACTAAAAAGCAATATTAATTTTATGCCTATATGAATTGAGAAATGGTCTGAAAATGAAAACCATTTTGTAATATCCGGAAGATAACTGTAAGCTAAGTACAAGCCTGTTATAATCTGAATAATTAGAGCTGGCATTCCCACTTTCTCGTAACCCATTTCAAAATCCAATAATTTATCAACGTCATTAGTTTTAAGTACTTTCGGTAAAATCGTTGTCGCCAAAACAATATGACCACCTGTCCAAACTGTTGCGGACAAAACATGAATAATTACAGCTAAGTTATGCATACCTTATATATTTTTATAATTCTTGAAACTCAAATTGGGGAGTCCCCTTTTCTCCAAAGGTATCATAAAAATCTATGAAATGTAACTTATAGTACTTCCCTTTACTGCTTCTAATTAAATAATTTTGCTTAGAGTCTACGGTGTATTTACCCACGCTAAAGGAATAAAATTTCCAATCATACCCAATCACATTAATACTGGAAGAAAAAACATAATCAGAAGCATCCGACAAAGTAATTTCTTCAAATGTTTTATCAAACACTTTACTTACTTCTACTTTTTCTCTATTGATACTTACTCCTGTCACTAAATAAGGCAAAGGCGGATCTTGGTCATAAAAGATATTAGTATACTGTGTAAACTCAATGTCCCAATCCTCTTTGGGAGGTTCTATATATTCAATACTCCCTTCTCCCTCCAACGAAAAAAAAGTAAAGTTATATCTATCATCTTTTGGTATTTGATAGCTAACACTGTCTGTCCCATCCAAATTAGCAAAACTTATAGAGTAACCAGTATTATCTACTAACTGAAATATAATCTTTTTATAGCCTAAATGCAGTCCAGACTCATCATATCCCCTATCTATTACATACACATTCTTTTTACCTTCCCAATCACTTATAGCTGTACTATCTAAATTACCTGACGTTTCATCCCAAATAAAACTCAACCCTTCCGTACTCGGCACGGCGGAAAACTCTACCTTTTGGGTATTCACTGCCAACATTGCTTTTGCTGTATTTAAAATCACGTGATTGCCATTTGCTTCAAAAGCCAAATCCCAATCTGTTTTCAGGTTTTGTTTTATAACTATTTTTTTTTCTAAATCAAAAAACAGCTGATAACGATAATCTGATTTCATCGACACACTACCTGTTATCACATCTCCAGCTTCATGTGCTGGTACTGGTAACTCTTGTTTATCACACGAGCTAAATAGACTTAACATAAAGCCTAAGCTTATATAAACTAAACCTTTTTTATTCAAATTTACTTGTTGATTGTCCGTCATTATGTTTTTTTCTTAATAAGTAGTTGTCATATCACTATCTACACAGATAATAAAATCTGCCCTTTGATAATGTTTTTTTGAGAAACTGTAGATATTGTAGCGTATTTTTTGTTCGGTTGATCTTGTTTTAAGTACCACAAAATCCCCTCATACTTATCTGAATGATAAGCTCCGTTATAGTGAATAAAAAGATGATCTTGTTTGTGACTCTTTTGAATAAAATATGCCATCGTTGCATCTTTGATAGCTTGAGCTTTCACCAAGCTTGGCGAACCATGATTTCCCATCATAAGAAGAATTTCTTTATACATCGGTAAATCTTTATCAAAAAGAATCGGTAACGGGGCTATCCATTCTTTTTCTTTTGACGATAAAGAGTCTAATATTTTAAAATCATTCTTGTAAACTAAACTGGCATATCTCCTTGGGATATTGGTCGCAACAAATGACATATTGTTCTTCCTAGCAAAATCAACAAGAGGAGCATAATCAGTCTTATGGTTTTTCCATAATCTGGCTAATGAATCTAGCTCAGTATAATTGATTTCCTTACGTAAATAAGCATTAAGTACTTGTTGAGTATCTGCCTCTAGCATCTCTGCACCTAATACTAGTTTCCTTGTTTTATACAATTCTGTAGTAAGTTCATATTGTAACCAGTGAGAAATAGGATTATTGTGTAACTCCCCAAACAGAACAATATCTTTTTTTACTAAAGTTTTTATCATTTTTTTATACCTTATTTTTTTCTTTTGAGTTATAAAGGACGTAAGTATTTTTTTGACTGAAGGCTATGTTTACAATCAATAAAACAGAGAGGAATAATATATTTATTTTCATTTTGAGTGTAGGTTTAAAATCATTTTAACAAAATAAGTTCTTCCCATTGCTACAGGAGAACTCCCGTTACTACCACTATGCACAGATCCTTGAGAAACAGAATTTACATTTTTAACATTAAATAAATTTTTAGACCCTATTATAATTTGAGCTTTTTCTTTCCAGATTTTTTTACCTAATGACAAATCAGCTGTATGATATGACTCCATATAGGTTTGTAATATTTCGTTGGTCGAATTAATTCTAAATCCTAACAGTTCTCCAGTAAATTTATAAAAGAATGAAACAAACATCTTTCGTTTTACCCAATCATAATTAAAGTTACTTTTTAGCTCAGGAGTGTAACTAAATTTTTTAACATCGTAATTAAATGATAAATAATTATACCTAGCTATATAAGACGAACCTAATCCCCATTTAATATGTTTATATGAAGCGGTTCCACTTAGTTGTATTCCATGAGTTTGATAATCACCAATATTTATGTAAGAAAACTGCACCCCTTCTCCTTGAGCAAGGGTGATTAAATTCTTTATCCTATTATAAAACGTACTTGAATTTATTTTGAACAATGTCTTTTTAACCCTCTTCTTGTAACTAACTGACAGACTAAAATTATTTGACTGCTCCGCTATCAAGTTCTCATTGCCTATAATGTTATGGTTAATATCTACAAAGTTAAAGTGTAATTCTTTTAAAGATGGTGCTCTAAACCCTCTTGCATAAGACCCTCTAATATTAAATTTTCCGAGCTTTTGTCTGATATTAATAGACGGGACTAACGGGGCTTTATAAATCGTATTATAAGCATACCTGACCCCTGGCCTAATAGTTGTGTTTTTCAGTGGCTTATACTCCATGCTTACATAAGTAGCATAGTCTCCCATTTGCTGTGTTTTATCTTTTATCCTTACACCAAAAGCAGTTTCAACATTAAAGTCTATGCCTATTTCATAATTTATTTTTACACTATCTTTAGATGTAGAAAAACTACTCCTCAATACCCATTGGCTAAACTTTGTTGTGTCTTGATCACCTGCATTACTCGTCTTCTGCTCCTCTAAGGTGGTTAAATCTTTAAAGAAAGTGTTTTTCTTTCTCAAATAATCATTATAAGCCAAGGTTGTTTTAATTTTTTTTGATTTCTTTAATTTTTTGATTAAAATAATTGAATTATCAACCCTTGTAGTACGATAATAGTCATCAAAAGCAGTTTCTCCATAAGGTGATCTTGGTAAACCTCTATTTATAATTTTTTCTTTAAAATAGCCTAAATTATATTTAAGAGTCCCTGTTTTTAACTTATAAGCATAACTAAACTTCCCGAAATATTGTTCTTTTGGTTTCCATGATTTATAGCGTGACTGATTGGCGATTTTCCCATGCTCTCCAAAAATATTGTCCCCATCTACCCACCCATCAAAATAATTCCTACCTCCGGATAATGACAAAGAGTGCTTTTTTATTGACCTAAAGACATTAAAATCAAGGTTATAGTTTCCAATATTTTCATAATATGAGTTTATCTTAAAATTTGTTTTTTTACCCTTATTTGTTTTCGTAATTAAATTAATAACACCCGCCAAGGCATTAGTCCCATAATTAACC
Organism: uncultured Cytophagales bacterium; assembly: GCA_964511645.1. Lineage (GTDB taxonomy): Bacteria > Bacteroidota > Bacteroidia > Cytophagales > JAAEPT01 > CAZEGV01. Next base: position 23,882 of record CAZEGV010000034.1, on the reverse strand, counting down.
GACATAGGACCTTCTACTATCTCTATTCTTTCTATATCATTTAGGTTAACCTGACTTAAGTCTACATTCCCATTTAATCTACCAATCACAGGGACTCCATCAATTAATATTTTTACATTTTCTCCACTTACTCCTTGTAAGCTTATTCCTGCACCTAATATATTATCTTGAGATAAGCGAATGTTCATCTCATTTGTCAATACATCTTTTAGGTTAACCGCCCCCATTCTTTCAATTTTCTTTTTGTCTATGATCGTGATTTTTTGTACTGCTTTTTCTGGATTACTTTCAGCGTACTGGGCAGTAAGCACAACAGCTCCTAATGTAATCGAGGTTTCGTTTAAATAGATGACCTTATCTACTCCAACAATAATTATTTCTTCTTTTTTATCAAAGCCAAAAGCAGAGAGTTCTAGAGTGAGAGAGTCTTGGGTTCCGAACTGAATAACGACTCCCCCATTAACATCCGATATTACCGTTTCCTGTGTTTCCTTTATTAGGATATGGATAAAAGGTATTGATGTCTTGTTTTGACTCAATACTGTAAGTGTACAAGTCTTTTGACTAAATCCTACCAGAGATAACAATAATAATACAATAAGTAATGTGACTTTAGCTCTCATGTGTTCTAAATATTTTTTTTACTGACAACATACAATCTGAAAAACGAATTAGCTCTATTGTTTTTTCTAACTCTTTACGCTTAAAAGACAAGATTAAATCATGTACATAAGTCTTAACAAGATACTGCTGACTGGACTTATCGATGTGTTTTTTTATCTCAAAATCCAATGCTATTTTTTCAAAAAAAGAGCTAAAATCCAAATACTCTTCCTCTGAGAGGATAAAAATGACATTCCCTAATTGTACTTGTATTTCGCTACAACATTTACATTTGGCAATACGCCCAAAATCATTTTCATGTAACACGTCCATCACTTTAGATTTTTTCATAATCATTTTCTTTTATAATTAATTAAATCTGAAAGCCCTTCTAATAAGGCACCAGTTGGGCATAATAACCTACACCAAATCATCGGGTAAACCATCGTAACTAAAACAGTAATAAGGGATACTAAAAACCAAACACCGAACACGCTCAGACCAAATAAATCTGGAAACAGTTCGAAATTACTCCAACTTCTTAAGCCTAGTAACACTCCTGTAAGTAGCACTATCGCTATGCTTGCTCTAATCCGTTTAATCCACTTATTGGAAATAAAAAATCTTCTTGTAGACTCTAGTGGGTTAACTCGAATAAGTAAGCGCTGAATATTACCAAAAGGACAAACATATTTACAATAAATATTTTTACCCCAAATAGCCCCTAATAGTATAAATAACGAATACAAACCGACTAATGAAGAAACGGATGTCCCAACAAATGGGTGAATAAACGAAATATAGGTAAATGAATTATTCAAAAAGAAGCCAATATAAACTACGGATAATAAAGTTAGTGCAAGAATGGTTTTTTTTGATTTTTTTATCCAATGTTGCATCGCAAAAACAAACATTAAAAAGATAACTATAATATGAACTATCCAAACATAATTCAGGCTTGCTGATAAACTAAAAAAAATCACTTCGTCAATTTCTGAATAATTAGAAACTGGATAAGGGGTTCCTTCCGCTATTAATTGAGACACCGTTTTAGCAATAGCTTCAGAGGTTAATGTAGCACCCGAAACCGCATCAATTTCTTGCTCCCCTTTGATAATAGAAACCCCATGAAATTGCTCATAAAATCCTGCATTTTTAATGTCTAACAAATAGCTTTGTGTTTCCTTAGATGAGATGTGTTCAACTCTTTTAAGGTAACCATCCTCTCCAATAAAAACACCTATATTGACCTCACCTGCATAACCTCTTATGTTTTTAATGACATCAGTACTTTCTAGGTAAATAGAATTTTCTTTCCCAGAAATAGTAGAATAATACATATCCATAGAAGAGTGTATCTCTACTTTTTCTTCTTGTTTAGAAAATTCCTTAGCATGATCAAAAACTTTTATTTCCAACTCTTTTGATAAGGCTGGATTATGTTTTTCATCTGCAATAAAACCCCAATTGTTATCCTGTGTTTTTTTTACCGACAACAAACCATATCCAAAAGACTCCTCTTCCTCAAAACGTATAGTATTAAATGACTTTGAACGTTTTTTATTGTCAATCCCATCCTCTCCTATCATAACAGGTATCGAGTATTTAGTCTCAATAGACTCTAAGCTTACTGCTTCTAAAACCTTTAACAAAGGTCCATTTATCCAAAAATAAAGAAAAACTACTGCGACAACTAACGTCGCAATAACCTTCTTTTGTTCACCACTCACTATGAAAGATAGTACCTTATTCATTTGCTATTTTATTAGCAATATCTATCACCCACTTGTTTAGGTTATCGTCTGGCAAAATAGCATCTTGTTTGTATAAAACATTCCCAGAAACCATATCTACCGCTTTTTGAATAATACCTTTTTGGAAATAAGAATCATTTCCAACCAAAACAGGGATTACAATCACATTATCTTCCAACTCTAACAATTGCTCTATTCCTTTGACCGTTGGCTCTGGAGAGTATCCTACCAAATGCCCGCACCAAGAGTAAGCGATACTCTCATGTCCTGTTTTAATTTTCAAAAACTTACCTATCTCATCTACCATTTCTTCCCATTGTTGGTTATACTGTTTGTCTCCATACGCCACCAATAGTACAGCTTCACTGTCAGCATCTTTACTTAGTGCTTTCACTCTTCTTTCTACATTCTTTTTTAGTATTGTAGAATAATCTAAAGGTGGGGCAATACTTACTCGTGCTTTGGCTTTATACACTTCTATTTTCTCTTTTCCAATCATATACTCTTTGGCTTTAGGGTCTGCACTCACGCCTAATATTACAGGTATGTCATGGCTATAATGAGAGCTTACTGTTAAGAAAATAGGAATAACGATTACCTCATCATAACCTTCTTCATCAAACTCTTTCATTCTAGTTGCAATTGACGGCTCTGTATACTCCATAAAAGCCGAAGTCACTTTAGTGATATTGGGATTAGCTAAAAGAGAATCTTTAACATGCTCTTCTATATTAAGTAACATTTCTCTCCACGACTTAGCTACAGAGCCATGACTCACCAACAACACTCCTATTTTTTTTCTTCCTACTTCTCTTTTCTTTTCTGGTGCCTTTGACCCACAAGAAAACATTACAAATACTGTCAATATAAATATTGAATTAATTACCTTTTTCATTTTTTTAGTCTAATATGATTTTTTGAATTATTGATTTACTATTTGAGAAAATTTTTATAAAATAAACTCCTGATGTAAACTGAGTTAAATTTAACGATTGAGTATTTTGAGGATATTTCATTAGTAATTCTCCTGAACTATTTAATAAAAACACTTTATCAATAGTATAGTCCGACGAAATATGGATTTCATCTATACAAGGATTAGGGAAGACGATAACTCTAGTTTTATCATCTAAACCAGAGGTAATTGATACAACTGCATTTCCTGAGTTTAATGAAGACCCAAAATGACATTGTGTACAAGTAATCACATCACCTGGCGAGGCTGTTCTCCCGCCTGGAGATCCAGATGAAAAACTTGATAAGGAAATAATAGAAATCACAAACATCCCTAACAATATCACTTTGGAAAAAAAACTCATCTTCATTTTCAATACTTTTTTTTAAAAATTTAAAATCCCTGTCTTCTCAAAAAAGAGTTAACAGGGAAGTAGTCGTCAAACTATACACTTAATCACTATTGAATTACTATTTTTTGAGTGACTTTACTATTAGCTGAAGTAAGGGTTAAGAAATAAACACCTTGAGTCAACCTGCTTACATCAATCTGTGATTGATTTAAGCCTGACTCAACAACGCCCAGTCCCTCTTTTAACACCTCTTCTCCTGCAACATTATGAATAGACACTGTGGTCTCATTAGAGGCAGTAAACGTTAGGTTGATAACCTCTGATGCAGGATTAGGGTACACATTAAGAATTTCACTATTTGACACACCTTCTTCTATACCAGCAACTGTTGCTACCAACTGTTTAGTAAAAACAAAATCCCCGTTAGAGTTTCCGCCAAATCCTGTGAAAATTATTTTATATATATCTTGATTAGAGGTCTCTACGAAATAAACTAGACTATCTTCAACGACATATGAAAAGGTTGCAAAACTAAAATTTTTCCAATCAGAGCCAATTGTACTAATATTAAATCCAAAATCTTGACTACTTGCCAACATTTCATCCACGTCTGTCACATCATTAGCTTGAGCTACTTTTATATTTGAGTTTGCCAATACGCCTGTCACACCATAAGGAACAAAATCACCGCTACGGGTTTTAATCATCCCTATATATTTAGTAAATAACAAATCCCAAGAAGATGACAGAGGCTCTCTATCTAACTTAGTACTATCTTGGATAGAATAATACCCAAAATTTTTACCTTGATAGTCTGACTTAGATAATACAATAGTTTTTTCGTTAGAACCATCTAAACCTGCGTATTTAAATGTATATGCCCCACTTTGAAGCCTTACAATAATTAACTTTTTATACGTATCATCAGCTAATTTTAAAATAAAAACACGATCTCCTGTAACGATATGTGTAATCACACTGTATGTACCCCAACCTAAGTCAAACCCACTTGCTAGTGCTGTATTTTCAAAAGATCCAACCGTCCACGATGTATCTGAATCTAGTAATTGATTCTTTTCCCAATCAAATCCTGTAGTATCTATAGTTGACCAAGTACTTATATCATTATTAAACTTATATAATTCTGTACCTGTAGCACCATTGATGCGAACAGAAGAACTTGCAAAACCAAGTCCGCTAGCAGAAAAAGCCAAATCCCAATCGCTTCTGTCAATAGAAACTTCATTTCCATCATTTAATGTATAATAATTTTCATTGGCATATCCAGCACCAATAGATACAGTATCTACAGTTTGAGCATTTACTCCCCCTAGCGTAATACCTGTTGTAAGTAATAGTAATATTTTTTTCATTTTAACGTTCTTTTTATTAAGACTAATTATAAATAGAGTTACAAAGGAACAAATTATTTTAATAAAGTTCAATCGCTAAAAGGTGGTATTTTGAAAAGAAAGAACCTACCACATATGCGGTAGACTGTATACTTATTTAACAACTCAAAGCCCCTATTTTAAATAGCCTCTAAAAAAAATCTGCTTTAATAAATCTATCTTGACTCATTTCATCATTTACACTTAAAATTTTATACCCTTATTCATCTAGCAATTTTACTATATGAATAGGGTTTAAAACTATTGAGAGAGTTTCGTAGCGATTTTACACTATACACCTTAATTTAAAATTTATCTCATAAAGATTCTAAAAACTTAATCAGGACACCTCTATCTAGCTTATTTAATGATTTAAATTTGCTTATAACCTTGGAGGCCTCTCCCCCATGCCACAAAATGGCTTCTGTTAAATCTCTAGCTCTTCCGTCATGTAAAAAATGAGTATGTCCCCCCACTACTTCAGTTAAACCAATCCCCCACAAAGGTCTTGTTTTCCATTCTTGCCCATTGGCATCAAAAGAAGGTCTATCATCTGCTAATCCAAATCCCATATCATGTAATAATCCATCAGTAAAAGGATAAATTACTTGGTTTGAAATTTCAGTAATTCCTTGAAATACTCCTGTAATATGCTTAGCAGTATGACACCCCGTACAATTTATCTCATTAAATATTTTTTCTCCCCTCATTACCTCAGCATCATCTATATCTCTAGATGCAGGAACGGCCAAAGTCCTGCAATAAAATGTAACATCATCAAGATCCTCTTAAGATAACTCTGGATCATTTAACAAATTATCTGTAAAATTGCTCTGCCCAAAAGAAGATTCTACAGGAAAATAAGGATTTGTAACTCCCATATCGTCATTATAAGCACCTGCACATTGTTGTAAAACAGTAGGATTGATCCCTTTCCAACCAAATCTCCCTAACTCTAAGCAATTCGTCTGTTCATTCCAAACATAATTAGGTTTGCCCGAAATACCGTCCCTATTATCATCATTGATATCAGATAAAGCTACAATATTTGCTTCTGGAATTGCTTCTAGTAGTCCTAAACCAAAAACTGGGGGACCGACCCTAGGGGACAACATCGTTTGTGCTGGTAGTGGAACATAAGTACTCGTTAAGTAATAAACTGGTTTACGAAGTATGACAGTTTCTCCATCGTCCATCGTAACAGTTGTAAAAGAGTACGAAACGGAGAACTCTGCTTCTGCTTGCGTACCAAGTACTGCATTTTGTTGAATTTGTCCTCCAAACCCTGGCACAGGGTTTGGCCCGCCATGAACCCCCGTACCAAGTATACTCGCCCTAATAAACAACCCTGTAAAACCGTTCAAGTTATTAGGGTGGGGTGCTCTACCATCCTTAGGGTGACAAGCAATACATGAATTATTATTAAATATAGGACCTAACCCTTGATTAACAACGACAGGAGGTGTGACAAATACTTGCTCAAAAGCAGCATCTCCCGCAAGGTGTTGGTCTAAATTTAGCCCTGACAAATTAGGTGCTGGAGAAGAAAAAGCAAAACTATTAGGTTGATCAATAGTTGTAGCCCCTCCAGAAAGTTTTCTTGGATTTTCTTGTTTATCTATTTCAAGCTCTTTCTCTTTCTTACACGAATTTAAAATAAACACTACTGCTAACAAAAAAACATATTTTCTTTTCATACCTATCTTATCTTTTATAAATCCAACCTTTTATCTTCATGTTTATATACCAATAAGCAAACGACAAAAAGATATATAAATACTGTGTAAAAAATTGCGAGCACTCTGGTTTTGAGTACCAACCCAATAATTAAGTGTCATTCCTATTTCACCATTTTTATGGCTCATAATACTTTTAGAAAAACAACTAACTAACTAACTAACTAACAAGAGTCAGCTAGTTATAAGCTATTCACTCTCACATAAATATCACCCTCTATCAAAGATTGTTAATAACCTTTAGAACATCCCCCTCTAATGTAGTTTTGATGATTAAAACTTTATCTTTAGCAGTAGTAACCAAACTTGACTGGTTAGTAACCGCCTCACTAAATGTACCGGGGATATTATTAATAGCCATTATCGCATCATTAATTTCAGTTTTTAACCTATCAGCCAAAACAGTGTTCTTAGTCTTTACTATATCGTAAATCCCTAAACCAGTAGCACCGTTATAACTACCATTATACACGTTAGAAATACTTCTGATATTATTAGCGAAATCCGCTTTAGAATTGTGGCTAAACTGGGACTCTTCTAAGGCTAAGTCATTATCAGAAAACGGGTCATTTATTTTTCCTGAACCCACTTCATCTGCAATACCTGCCATACCCTCTACAAGCTCTTGTAGGGCTGATTTCTGAGTAATAAAAATACTACCCGACTTACCTGCTTTTAATAAGTTTTTAACGAAATTTCCTTCAGAGGGTAACCAAGCATCCGAAAGCTCACTAGTTCTACTCTCTAAATTTTTAGTCGCCGCAACTAAGTATTCGATCTCTTTGGTAGTTAAATCTCCTGCGGTCTTAGTCCCACTTGCTCCCCAAAGTAAGTATTCTATAGTATGAAAACCTTTTAGAGTACCACCTAATGCCGCAACATAGTCTTCAGTCAAATTACTAGTAGTCAAAGCATTGTCTAAGTCAACCACATTCACTGGCCAACTATCAATCGCAGGATCAATCCCATCTGAATCGACTGGTCCAAACAAAAAACCTTCAGATTTTTCCCAAGGTACACGGGTAGCTCTCCACGCATCTTGAGCCGCAGTCAAGGTCGTAGTAGTAGCATTGTTTTTTAATGCTACCGCTTTATGATGTAAAGTAGTAGCATTACTAGATAAATCTGAATAGGTCGCGATTATTACATTTGTACCTATATTAGACAAATGAGTAGAGTAAGAAGCTGATGTTTTACTATCCTTTGCTGGTGTTTCTTCATCATCTTTTTTACATGATGAGAATGCTGTTAACATTAGTGCTACAGCCATTGATTTTGATAAAATTGATTGCTTTTTCATTGTATGATTATTTATTTGTTATAATTATAGTTAATTGATTGATTAATAATTATTAGTCTTAAAACTATACCCTATACCTAATAAAAAGGTCTTTTCTGTATTCTCTTTCTTAAATCCTAAAGTCTGAACTGCATAATGAGCTTTAATAACTACCCTTAGTGCAGGTAAGTAGTTGACACCTACCGTGATTGCCTTTCTTTCCCATCTAGGGTTTTTAAAAAAATCTTTATGGACTCCAAACATGGTGTCATAAAAATCATATCTAGCAAAAACAAACATTTTTTTATCCCCCACTTTTGTAAGTGATAACACATCATAACCTATTTCAGCATAATAGCCTAAAGTCTCTGATGCAACAGGTGTTCTTTTTACACCTAAGTTATTTGATAAACTTCTATTGGCTTTCGAAACCTTGTCAGCATTTTGTAGTTGTCCATAAAGAATCATCGCTCTAAACTTAACTGGCCCTGCATTTACATTTGCATGAACGTCAAACATAGATACGTATGCATCTATCCCCCTCATGTCATTTTTTGGTCTATTACCAGTTGTATTACCATAATATCCCGATATCCCTAACCAACCTTTATTAAGTAAATTATAATCGAACCGACCTGCTATAGCTAAATTTTCAGCATTTGCCATTTCAAATCGTTTTTGATGTCCTCTTTTAACCCAATTGGCCGAAGAAAAATTTGCACTTGATAGACCGTTTACTAAATATGCTTTATAGCTCCATTTCTTTTTTTGTCCTAAATCTCCAGAAATCTCCGTACCTATTTCGTACCACCCCAATGGTAATAACGTGTTCTCCATAATAGAGCGGTATCCCGTAAAATAATCTGGTGTTTCATCCAACTTTGATGCTACACCTAAGTATAACTTTAATCTACCAGCTCTTATCTTTAACCACGGCTTTACATCAAACACAATATTAAGCTGTTCTAAAAGCACCTCTCCACCATTTTCTACCTCTTCTTCAAACTCACCAAACTCTTCAAATTTATCAAACTCCATTGTGACTCCAGTACCTCCATGCTCAAATTCAAACTCAGTTTTAAGGCTTACCTTATCACTAAACCTATATTTCATATACATGTTTATTCGTTCTAGATCTACTGCATTACGCTTATCAGGATCTGTTTCCCAATCAAAATTATAATAATTAACTACACCATAAGTTTTCAAGCTTAAATTATCCCATGGCTTTTCAATAGCTTTGGCCTTAACCCAGCTTGAGTCTTTTACCTGTGCCAACCCCACTAAATCTAACTGTAACAATAATATATATAGTAATGTTTTTCTCATTCCTCCATACTTTAGACTAATTCTAAACAATAACTAACTGATGATGCAAAGGAACAGATTACTTTAATAAGGTTCAATCGCTAAAAGGTGGTATTTTGAAAAAAAAACCTACCAAATATGTGGTATTTATGACAATTCTACCAATCCCGAATTAACTGCATACAAGGTTAACTCAGTCGCAGTTTTAAGCCCTAATTTTTTCATTATGTTCCTACGGTGAGTGTGAATAGTGTGATAACTTACAAACAAGCTGTTTGCAATAGCCTTACTCGTCATTCCCTCAGCTATCATCTTGGTTACTTCAATTTCTCGTTCAGTCAAAGTAATAGCGGTACAACCTTGAACTCCAGAAGCATCATCTTTTTGGAGAAGAAAATCCATCACTTTATTACAAAAAAACTTCCCTCCTTTAGTAAGTGAAACCACAGCATCAATAATTTCCTCCTCGCTACATTCTTTCGTCAAAAAACTATTTACACCAGACTCTAAAACTTTTAAAATCCTAATTTGTTCTAAATCGCTAGAAACAACTAATATTTTAATATTGGGGTAATTATTCTGTATAGAAAAAATATTCTCAATCGAGAAAAAATCTTTTTGATTGTAATCAATAATTAATAAATCAGCACCCTTTTCTTTTATTTCTTTATAAAGGGCAACCTCACTACCTACAGCAACAACTTCTTTTATTCCTATTTTTGACAAAATAGATTTCATCCCTACCTTAGTAAGAACACGAGCATCTGCATGTATCACTTTTAGATTTGATAAATCAATCACTACATTATTTTTATTTAGACTTATTATAGATAATAAAGATAAATCTATTTAACTCTTATAAAAAAGATATTCCTTTTTTTTGAAAAAAATACCACTAATATGGTATGATAAGAAGGTTAATAATAAGCCACTATAAAATAGTATAGAAAAAATCCACACTCTTATTTTCTTCTGCAAATACCAACCATGACCTAGTTTCAACCATTTTTCTTTTTTCCTTCTGTTTTCGCAGACTCTTCTTTAGTTTCATTTTTAACCTTATACCATTTTGATCGTAATATGCGTCTAGATTAGATTGAATTGTTTTTTGCATTATTAAGGCAAAATAATTTAGCATAACTAGTTACGGTAGATTATTTTAACGAAGAGAATGTGAAAAACAAACAAGATAATTGACGTAGATTATAGTCAATATGGTATTAGAAGCTTCTGCAATTTTGACATTGTTTTGAGGTAACAGAAAGTTAGGCTCAAGACTCTAAGCTTGCTTAAATAATAACAAGGTTTTATCTATTTATTTTAACTCCATTGCCATCACACTCAAAACATTACTTGTAGTAGCTTTTATTTATATTTTTTACTTCTTCCCTCGCTATAATCTATCGTTACAAGTGTTGTATCTAAATTTGGCAATTGAAACAAACTCATTGCAATTTGCTCTGCCTCTCCCAAACGCTTCAATTGATATTGAGCACTTAGTATTTCATACAAAAAAATAGACGTTTTAGTTTCTTTGTATAAAATCTTAAAATCTGCCAGAGCCTCTTATACCAGTTTAACTATAATATGAGTCTAATTTAGATTGAATTGTTTTTTGCAATATCGAGGAAAAATGATTTAGCATAACTGGTTACGGTAAATTATTTTAACGAAGAGAGTGTAAAAACAAACAGGATAAATGACTTATCTTATAGTTAAAATGGTATTACCTACTTTCTAATACGACCTGACATGCATTTCTAATTAATTAGTCTTTTTCGAATCCTTATTTAAAGAAATCGAAGTGGACTTAACACAGTTCACATAATCTTGTGATCCAAAAAATAACATCGACAAAGTATCCACCAAGCCATCCAACTGGTTGGGACGCAAAACAATCATCTAATAAACTGCATTTTTGACAGTAGGAATGTCATTAAACTGTATAGCTACATTAAAAACTGACTGTTTGTACTTGGTAAACCTCTTACTGAGTCTGTACACCTAATGATAATAAAACAGTGACTATTACTATATGTTTTTTTATAATTTTACTGGTTTTAATTTATATTTTTCTTTGGCCAATCGCAATAAATACGGCTTAGCTTCTTCTATTGTATTCTTAATCTCACCCAACAAAACAGCCTCTTTAATCGCCTCTTTGAGCTCCCCTATCTCTCTACACGGAGATAAGTTAAACATTTTCATAATATATTCTCCAGTTATAACTGGCTGAAAATTACGAACTTGGTCTTTCTCTTCCACTTCTAGCATTTTCTGCTCTACAAGGTCAAAGTTTTTAAGGTATTTTTTAACCTTATGGTCATTCTTAGAAGTGATATCTGCCCTACACAAAGTCATTAAGTCTTCTACATCTTCCCCAGCTTCAAACAGCAATCTTCGTACCGCAGAATCTGTAACCGTACTTTTGACCAAAGCAATTGGTCTAAGATGAAGCCGTACAAGCTTCTGTACATACTTCATTTTAGCACCCAAAGGAAGTTTTAACCTTCTGAAAATACTCGGCACCATCCTCGCACCCTTATCTTCATGCCCATGAAAAGTCCAACCCACTTTTTTGTTAAATCGCTTCGTATCTGGTTTGGCAATATCATGTAATATCGCTGCCCATCTCAAGTATAAATCATCCGTATATTCTGTAATATTATCCAATACCTGTAACGTATGATAAAAATTATCTTTATGTCCTTTCCCCTCAATAATATCAACGCCATACAAAGCAATCATTTCTGGAAAAAACTTTTCTAGCAAACCCGTATTAAACAAAATCTTAAACCCGTAAGACGGTACTTTGGACAACACTACCTTGTTCAACTCTACAATAATCCGTTCTTTAGAAATAATATCTAACCTATCTTTATTATCACATAAAGCATCATACGTATCTGGGTCAATATCAAAATTAAGTTGCGAAGCAAAACGAACCGCTCTCATCATCCTAAGCGGATCATCCGAAAAAGTAACATTAGCATCTAGCGGAGTCTTAATTATTTTCTTTTTCAAGTCTTTTACGCCATCAAAGGAATCTAATAATTCGCCAAAACTATCCTTATTTAAGCTTATCGCTAAAGTATTAATTGTGAAATCCCTTCTATTCTGATCATCTTCTAGCGTACCATCCTCTACAATTGGCTTACGAGAGTCAGCACGATATGACTCCTTACGGGCTCCTACAAACTCATACTCCTCATCTCCCACCCGAAACATTGCAGTACCAAAATTCTTAAAAAACCGAACCTGAATCCCCTCTCCCATCAATTCTGCACTACGGTTAGCAAGCTCAATCCCACTACCTACACACACAAAATCTATATCTTTACTCGATCTACCTAATATCAAATCTCGCACATACCCGCCTACCACATAGCACTGAACATTCAGTTCTTCCGCTGCCTGAGACACTGATCCAAAAATCTTATCTTGTAATTTTGACTTAAAATCCATTACACAAAAAAGGTCTCATACCATGAGATTGTAATATGTCACCATGAAACCTTTATCTTCTTTTAAAAGAATATAATATCACTCAATAAATAAAACATTATCACCCGGCACTTCAATATTCACTTTATGATTTTCTTCTATATGACAAATCATTTTAATATGAGAATCCATTTCTGTCAAATCCTCATCAAATCCTGCCACAATCATTTTCACATTCTTATACGAACCTTCAAAATTAGCCAATCTTCCCGTTTCTCTAAAGTAAATAGACGTATTATGAGCATCTTGAGAAATTTTCACATCATCACTCCCAACAAACTCAGTATAAATGTGACTATTAGCAATTAACTTAATCAACTGACATCTAAACGGCAAAATCAGTCTATTACCATTATAATACCCTCTTTTCTCTGTTTTTACAATCTCTAAAATTTCTTTACTTTTCATATTATTAATCTCTAATCAATTGATATTCTCCATTCAATCCAACTTTGATAATCCTAGAAGCCTTACCCTTGGTCGTATCGTAGCGACAATTTACAATATAATCTACACCGTCCAAAATTTGCTTACTTAAATCTTTATATAACCGAGGCGTAGGTTCTCCACTCACATTGGCAGACGTACTCACCAAACCCTTATTAAAACGGCGAAGCAAATCAAAACCAAAACCTTCTTTCAACAATCTAATCGCCACACTCCCATCCTCTCCCAACACCTCTTTCGCAAGTCCTTTCCCACCAGGGAGTATCATTGTAAGTGGTTTTTCGGAATACTCAAGAATATCCCAAGCAACATCTGGTACACGCTGTACATAATCATACAACTGCCCAATATCCTGTATCAAAACAATCAAAGGACGACCAAATTCACGTTTTTTAACCTTACATAATTTCCTCACAGCAACGACGTTAGTTGGGTCACAACCCAAACCCCAAACTGTATCTGTTGGGTATAAAATCACCCCGCCAGACCTTAACTCTTGTACCGTTTTATTTATCTCTTCTTTCAAAATATTTTTATTTGGGGCATCCCAATACTTCCTTTTCAGTCAGTATTGGTCGGGCTCTCACTACTCATCCCGCTTGCTACGCGCGTGATTCAGACAAACCGTTCAGTCCCTATTCCACGCCTACAAAACCAAATTCTGTACTATCACTTTACTTCCCTCTATACAAAAAATCTTATATGTTTTCTCTTTCGAGAAATACATCAAAGAAATCTCCCCCGTAGAACTTAATACAGTAGGTGTTTTTACATGCTCACCTTTCTTATCCAAAACTTCTATCACACCATCTTGTTTATTTCTTACAAAAAAATATATTTCATTTTTTATCCTATACGCTTGAACAGCATAATCCTCAGAAACTAGAGATCTCTTAAAAATTTGTTTATACTTAGTATCATAAACAACCATATCACCCTTAGTAAACTCAACAAAGACAAGTCCACCTCCCACAACCTGAATAGGAATAGCATAAACAGTCATATTATTATGGCTCGCCAACTCCCCATACAAATTAACTTTCTTTATTTCCCCATCATCGTACAATGCCGTAAAATAAGTATCTTCAAAAGAAACCCCTTTTTCCATAAACAAATTAGAAATAGGTTTAGCATCCATCTCTTTTGGGAAGTGAGGCACATCATTTCCATTACGCCTTTTTACAATAACCTTTCCTGACTTTTGTAAACCCACAATATAATCTTTACCCTTTACTCTTATGTGCCTTGGTGCTGTCACAAACTCTTCTTTGGTTTCTTGTGGTTGCCAACCCACTAAGTTTTTATGATCCGTATCATATAAGTACAACTTACCTGATAATGTGGTTAATAAAACTCTGTACTTTTTATTCCTATCATAATCCAATACCGACACATCAGCAATAGACTCCCCTTCAGGCACTAACCAAGGAAACCCTTCTACATCCCTCCCTAACCTATCAACACAAAAAATCTTATTTACCGTAGCCATCAAATACTGTTTTTTTCCATTTCGAAACCAATCTACTTCTACCAGATTAGTTACAAGATTATCACCAAGGTGCTTTGTCCACTCCTTTCTTCCAGTCATTGTGTACATATATAACTTCAACGAAGCATCTACAACCATCACGACTTTCTTCTTTGTCGCATGATTAGTCATAATATAAGGTTTCGACATTAATAATGTATCAGCCTCAATAACACTATCTTTAAGATCTTCATTTACTACAGGTGTATGTATCGCCAACTCGCTTGTCTCTCCTTTTTCAGAAATAGAAAAATCAACCAAACAATCATCTCCTTCCCAACTAAACTCTAAAACTACTATCTTTTGTCTTTCTATCGCTTTGTCAAATTCTTTTGTCCTCAACAACCACTCTTTCCCTTCTAGCAGTTGTGAAAAGAAATGAGGATTAGCTACAGTAGCCCAACTACAGGGAGAAATATGATTCCTCAATTGTTCACTCATCTCCACAGATCTTGCCCAAACTTCATCTTCTTCGTAATCATCTAATAATTGTCTCAAAGCAAACTTTTCTCCTATCACACAATAACCATCCAACATCATATAAGATGGGGACTGCATACTATCCATTCTAAACTCTTTCCCGAGTAACACTTCCGAAAAATTCGTAATCCCACAAGAATGAATCGCATCCTTGTTATAATTTGTATCTACATTTGAATCTAATGCCATTTTTTGATCGACTGACTTCCACCAGTCAATTATCTTGTCATCATCAATACTTGGTAAGTACAGCAACTGACTCGACTTTCCCTCATTATATAATCTAGCCAAACCAACTTGCCCCTCTAGTAAGTAGAACAATTGAGACAAATCTATATCATAATCTTTTTTAAGCACTTCCCATTCTTTAGCTGCAAGGTCTTCCTGTTGATAAAAATACGCCTGTAAATCATCTCTAAATCTCAAGCCATCTGTCATAGAAAAAAAACTTAACGAAGCTGTCTTATCTGACATCACCTTATCCAAAGAGAAATCTAATCTACCTTGTCGTTTCAAGCAAGACAAAAAAGACAAATCCTCCGTTTCTTGAGCAATGCCATCTAAATATATTTCGTCGTGCGTACTTTGTAATCCCAACCTAAAACTCCCTCTCCAATTACTTAACATTCCCTTATTTACAAATGGGAATAACCTTTGCACATCTTTATCATTTTGAATATTAGCTATTAAATGATTGTTCTTTTTATCAAAAAAATCAAACGATATTTTTGTTTCTAAAACGGTTTTATCCAACAAAACAGGACTACTTGTACAAAACAAATGACCACCTACAGATCTAGCAGTGATTTCCTTCCCCTGAATTGTTTTTTTCCAATCGTTACTACTATTTTGCACATTTTCATAACCTATGAAAATATGATTATCAGGTAATATCTCGATTATTCGCTTTGCCTTACCTATTCCTTGTAAAGATGACTCTATTTCTATAAGCAGAGGATTTAAAGCAGAAAAAGATAGTAAGTTCGCTTTTTCATTATCTTCCGAGACATCTTCCGAAACAAAAAAAACAAGCCCCTTTTGTGAGAAATACCCTGAAAAAGAAATCTCTTGCTCTGGAAAAAAAAAATGAGTCAGAAAGTATCCTCCTGAACCAATCACTACTAAACCCAATAATATAATAATACTTTTTTTCACTTCCCGTAATTATAACAATCCCTATCCTACAAACATTCGAGACAAACACCCCCTTACATGAAATATCTTTGCCTTTTTTTAACCAAAAACAATATCGACAAAAATACAAAAAATAGTTGGACACCCATCATTAAGCACGTTTAAAAGTTCAGTTCGAAAAACAACATCAATCAAATATCCATTGATAAAATTTTATGAAGTGTAAATTAATTGCTAATTTGCACTTATTATACTAATGAAAAGAACAACTCGATCATATAAAAAAAAAAATGTAGGAAGCTATCCTTTTACCTCAGTGGTATTAAGTGTTAGTTTTTCATTATTTTTAGTCGGTTTATTTGCACTAATGTTTGTAAGTGGAAAAGAACACACGCAAAAACTAAAGGAATTTAAACTCAATATATACTTGACCTCAAATAGTGGGACTAAGGATGTAGAAAAGCTAAAAACACTTTTAGCAAATAAGCCTTACGTCTTGAAAAAAAATCAATACGCTGCAATTAGTTTCGCATCAAAAGAAGACATTACAAAACGTTTTGCCGAAGAAAATCAACTCAGTTTAGATGAAATAGTAAATACTGCTGGATTTAACCCCTTTAAAGCCTGTATTACGGCTACTATTTCGGCCAATTTTACTAGCCAAAAAAAATTAATTAAAATCAAAAAAGAGCTAGAGAATTATTCTTCGGTACATGAAGTAGATCTTAACAATACTGATACAAAAAAAATAGCTGAACTCGACGAGAATCTTAACATTATCACCATTATCCTTACCGTTCTTATTATTGCTTCAATTATTATTATCTTATTCCTTATCAACAACACCATAAAACTTGCCTTATTCTCTCAACGCTTCTTGATACGAAGTATGCAATTAGTAGGAGCTACAGCTAGTTTTATTCAGAAACCTTTTGTTGGAAGATCGTTAGCAGTAGGAATAGTCTCAGGCTTAATCGCTACAGGCTTACTATATGTCACATCTATGTATTTCAACCATCAACTGCCTATTCTCAAGACATACCTTAACCTAGAAAACATATTAATTATTGGGGCTTCACTTATTATAATCGGTTGCATCGTTACTGCTTTTAGTACAATTATATCTGTTCAAAAATATTTAAAAACGTCCTTAGACGAATTACATTAACATAAAATTAACACCATGGTTTTTACAAAAAAAAATTACTTCTTAATGATTACTAGTGTAGCTATAATGGCTTTGGCTTTGTTTGTAATGTCTCTAGAAACTGCTGAATATGGTTTTGGATCTTTGGCATTAACTGTTGCACCTATATTCATGATTATAAGTATTGTGGTAGGGTTTGTTTCAATTTTCTATAAAGAAAAAGAAATAAAAGAATCATAAAT
This sequence comes from uncultured Cytophagales bacterium, assembly GCA_964511645.1. GTDB lineage: Bacteria > Bacteroidota > Bacteroidia > Cytophagales > JAAEPT01 > CAZEGV01. The sequence goes on along the minus strand of CAZEGV010000034.1, from coordinate 6,022 downwards.
GGACATTGTAGATGGCATTATCCTAGGGATTGTTCAAGGTCTTACTGAGTTTTTACCAGTGAGCAGTAGTGGACATCTTGAGTTGGCAAAAGGTCTACTTGACTTTAAAGGCTTACCAGAAGAAAGTATTTTCATTACTGTTTTACTCCATTTTGCCACAGCTCTTAGTACAATTGTTATTTATCGGAAAGATATTTGGGACATTCTGAAAGGTTTAAAATTACAAAAAAACAACGAGTCACTGTTATTTGTAGGTAAGATTATTTCATCTATGATTCCTGCAACTATCATAGGAGTATTGTATGATGATGTAATCGAAAGTTTCTTTAGTCAGCAATACACTTTGGTTGGTGCAATGTTGATTTTAACTGGAGTTTTACTCTTTTTTGCTAGCAAAAGTAAGAGTACCGAAAAAAACGTGTCTTTTTTAGACTCATTAATTATTGGCATCTCTCAGGCAATAGCCATCCTACCTGGTGTTTCTAGATCTGGGGCTACCATTTCTACATCTGTAATGCTTGGAATAGACAAAAGTAAATCTGCTCGATTTTCATTTTTAATGGTTGTTCCTTTAATATTTGGAAAGGTAGCAAAAGACTTACTAGGTGGAAATGTAGTAATCGACTCGGCTCAAGCACCGACTTATGTCATAAGCTTTATTACTGCCTTTGTAGTAGGTATGATTGCTTGTAAATGGATGATAGGTATTGTCCGAAAAAGCAAGTTAATCTATTTTGCTATTTACTGCCTTGTAGTAGGGACGCTTGCTATCGGTTTTACACAATTATAATATGCTTAATCTACCCGAAGGAACGGTTTTACTAATAGACAAACCTTACGAATGGACTTCTTTTGACGTTGTCAATAAAGTGAGATATGCTGCTGGTGGTCGGAAAATAAAAGTTGGGCACGCAGGTACTCTAGACCCTCTTGCTACTGGTTTGTTAATAGTTTGTGTAGGAAAAAAAACCAAAACAATTGACAGCATTCAAGCCCAAACGAAAGAATACACAGGTACATTTACACTTGGTGCAACAACCCCTTCTTATGATTTAGAAACAGAAATCACAGAAGGATTACCTACAAAGCACATTACCGAAAAAGATACAATAAAAATAGCTCAATCATTTCTTGGAGAACACGAACAAACCCCACCCATATTCTCTGCCATCAAGGTAAATGGAAGGAGAGCTTATAAAAAAGCTAGAAAAGGAGAAAAGGTAGAATTAAAAACAAGAACTGTCTTTATAGACGAGTTTGAAATCACTAAGATAAAAATGCCAGAAGTACATTTTAGAATTAAATGCTCTAAAGGAACTTATATCCGTAGCATCGCAAATGACTTTGGTCTATTACTAGACTCAGGGGCATATTTAAGCTCTTTAAGAAGAACTAAAATAGGCGATTATTCTATTGAAAATGCAGCAGAGTTACTTGAGTTAGTAGAAAAGATAAAAGAAGACAAACTAGCTCGTGAAAGTTTATAATTCGATAGAAGATATTAGCCCTATACCTAATGCTATAGTCACGTCTGGTACTTTTGACGGTATTCATTTAGGACATCAAAAAATACTCAAGAGACTTGTGGACTTAGCTAAGAAAAACAATGGAGAGTCTGTTCTTTTTACATTTCACCCACACCCTAGGCACGTATTGTTCCCAAGTAAAACTTTTAAACTACTCTCTACTTTAGAAGAAAAAAAAGAACTCTTAGCAAAGGTTGGTATTGATCGCTTGATTATACAACCCTTCACAGCAGAGTTTTCAAAAATTAGTTCTGATTATTTTATACGTGAATTTATAGAAAAAAAAATTGGTGCAAAACGACTAGTTATTGGCTACGATCACAAATTTGGCAACAATCGAGAGGGTAGTTTTGACTATTTGAATCAAAACAAACATTTACACTCATTTGATATTGAAGAAATTAAAAGAAAAGACATCGACCACATAGGAGTCAGTTCTACTGCTATCAGAAAATCCTTAGCAGTTGGTGAGATAAAAAAGGCTAACTCCCTACTTGGGAGATTATACAGCTTAACAGGTGTCGTTGTAAAAGGCAAACAAATTGGTAGGACTATAGGCTTCCCTACTGCTAACCTCGATATAGATAAAAATAAGCTAATTCCTGCAAATGGCTCGTATACTGTAAAAGCACTATGCAATGGGAATAAATATGGTGCAATGCTTAACGTTGGTAACCGTCCTACATTAAACGGAAATCAAATTAGCATCGAAGTTCATATCTTCGATTTTAATCAAGATATTTATGAGCAAACCATTACAATAGAATTCATAGACCAACTTCGAGAAGAAAGGAAATTTGATTCAATAGAAGCGTTACAGCTACAACTACAAAAAGACAAGAAACAATCATTAGAAAACATAACTGATTATGAAAAATTCTAAAATCAACTTTAGCATATCGCTAGATGATAAGAACGTACCTGATAGCATCATATGGAGTGCCACAGATAAACCCGTAGATGGGGACGAAAATACAGACGCTATTGCGATATCTGTTTGGGATAATACTCAACATAGTACATTACGAATGGACTTATGGACAAAAGAAATGAATGTAGACGATATGAAACGGTTTACAATTGACTCAATAGGTGGGTTAGCAACTACTATCGAAAACGCTACTGGAGACAAAATAATGGCGGATCAAATTCACGAACTATGTAGAAATTTGGTGAAACACGTTAAAGCGACACAGAAAGAAGCTTAAAAGATGTCAAGTAAGCAAAATATATTATTCATCATCAATCCCGTATCAGGAACTTCTAACAAAAAAGATTTACCTAAGTTAATTAAAAAGCTTATCAAGCACGATAAGTTTTTAACTTCAATTCAATACACCCAATACGCTGGGCACGGAAAAGAAATTGCTTCAATAGAATTGAAACAGCAAGATGTAATAGTAGCTGTAGGAGGAGACGGAACTATCAATGAAATTGGTAGTGCACTTGTAGGCACTAACTGTGCTTTAGGTATTATTCCTTTAGGTTCTGGGAATGGGCTGGCCCGTAGCCTTAACATTCCGCTAAACACAAAAACTGCCATCAAACACCTCAACAAGGCTGTCAAGAATAAGATTGATGTTTGTTACCTTAATGACACCCCATTTTTTTGTACTGCTGGCATTGGTTTTGACGCTAATGTTGCCCATCGTTTTAACAACTTACCTAGTAGAGGTCTTGCCACTTATATAAAATCCGTTTTTCAGGAAATAAAAAATCATCTCGAATTAAAAATTTTAATCTCTTTTGAAGGAAAACAATTAGAAAAAATAATTAGCAGTATCACTTTTGCTAATGCACAACAATATGGCAACAATTTTTACATCGCACCTTTGGCAGACATACAAGATGGCATTACAGATATTTGCATTATTTCTAAACTCTCTTTTTTTAAGATAATTCCATTATCATTTCGACTTGTCACTCAATCAATCCATAAATCTTCTTTTTACGAGCACCTATCTACCCCTTCTGATATTCGAATAGAAATACTAAACAGTCGGTCACCTATATCGATACATATCGATGGAGAGGCTCGTTTCATCCAAGAATCGCACATTACTATTCGCAATAGCCAACAGCAACTCACAATGTTTTGTTAAAATCAACCACTTGGTAAAAACTAACATATCTAAGTTAATCCAATGATGTTTGTAAGGTTTATATTAAAGTTTTTTTCTTTCACTTAATATTCACTATTTTTGTAAAACTAAAAAAGAGCTAATATGAAATATTACTTAGGAGTTGACATTGGTGGTACAAACGTAAAATTTGGCTTAGTATCAGAAAAAGGTAAACTTATTTCTAAGCAAAAATACCCTACCGCTAATTTCGTAAAAGGTGGTGATTTCATAAAGGGGTTTTCAGAAGCCCTAGAAGAGCAGCTAAAAACCCATGCTAGTAAAAACATCAAATACGTAGGCATTGGTTGCCCTGGCCTTATCTCTAGAGACAGAACGACTACTCTTAAATTACAAAACATACCTGTACTTAATGGTGTTAATGTCATAAAATCATTAACGAAAAACTTCCCCTCAATTACATTCAAGTTAGAAAATGATGCCAAAGTAGCCGCTTTAGGCGAACATCATTTCTCTTCCCACAAATCGCCAAGTTTTTTAATGATTACTTTAGGAACAGGTGTAGGTGGTGCTGCCGTGATTGATGGAAAATTATTTAACGGGGCTAACGGTAACGGGATAGAAATCGGTCACATGATCTCTAGTACTGGTGAAATTTTCGAATACCATATCGGCAAAAAAGGCTTAGTAAGAAAAGCATTAAACTTACTTGCAAAAAACCCAGATATTATTTCTGACTTACGCAAAAAACCAGCAATAACTGCCAAAGACATTGAAAATGGCGGAAAAAAAGGTGATCCTATCGCAAAAAAAGTATTCAAAAATACTGGAAAATATTTAGGACAGTGTATTGTATCGTCTTTACGAGTACTGGATATTGACACCATCATTATTGGTGGTGGAGTAGCTGATGTTTTTAACTTAATGGAAAAAAGAATGTGGAAAGAAATCCACTTTCATTTAGGAGAATACTACACACAAAAATTAACAATAAGAGTTGCTGAATTAGAAAATGAAGCTGGGATCATCGGTGCCGCTTCTTTAAATATGTAAACAGGCACATTGTGTCAATGATTATGAATACTTTACCTAGATTCTCAAATGATGGTCAAAAAGATTTCGCATTTACGCTTAGACAAAGAGTAGACGAATACTTTACATCTAATAATATTTCTAAAAACGCAAACACCTCTATGGTCTTGCGTACTATATTTTGCTTAACCGTATGGGTTGGTGGCTACTTAACTTTAGTATTAGGTAACTACAATTTAGTTACTCAATATGGGATTTGGGCGATAATGGGGATCACCATGGTTTGGGGTGCTATCAATATTGGTCATGACGCTATACACGGTGCTTACTCAAAAAATAAGTGGATTAATGCATTATTGTCTCGCTCGTTTGACTTAAATGGTGCTAGTGCTTATATGTGGACCAAAATGCACAATACAGCCCACCACACTTACACCAACATAGAGGGTTTAGACGAAGATTTAAAAATAGCACCATTTGTAAGATTCTCTCCAGAGCAACCCTTAAAACCTTCTCATAAATATCAATATCTTTTCACCCCTTTCATGTATAGTTTAGCGACTTTAGCTTGGGTTTTTGTTAAAGATTACGTAAAGTTTTTTCAAAATAAAGTAGGTAATTATAATGGGCAAAAGCATCCTGCAAAAGAATATTTCTATTTATTTTTCTATAAAGCGATTTATTACATTCTTTTCATTGCAATACCTTTGTACTTCGTAAACTTTCCTTGGTATCATATTATGGGAGGGTTTTTATTGATGCATTTTATTGCAGGATTCTATTTAGGATTAACTTTTGTGTTGGCACATATAGTAGAAGAAACTCACTTTCCTATACCAAAAACTGATGGCACAATAGAAAACTCTTGGCTAGTACATCAACTATATACTACGGCTAATTTTGCTGCACAAAGCAAAGTGGTAAGCTTTCTAACTGGAGGGCTTAATTGCCAAGTAGAACATCATTTATTCCCTAATACTTGCTCTATACATTACCCTCAACTAAGTGCAATTGTAGAAAAAACAGCTCATGAGTATGACCTCCCTTACTACAATAATCCTACATTCTTTACTGCTGTAAAGTCTCACTTTAAATTCTTATACAAAATAGGACGTACAGAAAACTACACCCCTCTTCCACATACTACTTAATGAGTACTCAGAATTAAAAAAGGTTGTTAATTATGTGTTAACAACCTTTTTTTTTTAACATGAGTGCCTTTTAAACCTGACACCACTTATACCATTTTAATTATAAAATACGTCATTAAAAGTATTTAAATAATGATGATTTGAAGTTATAGATTTTATTATTTTTGTATCCATCCCATTATACCAATTAAATTATAATATAAGTCTAATTATTAGTATTTTTGTTTATGGG
>CAZEGV010000033.1:0-30050 GCA_964511645.1 uncultured Cytophagales bacterium | reverse complement strand
TAAATTAATCCTTACCTTTCGGTAAGGAAAGATGCCCATGCTGGGCACACACAATAAGAAATAAAAAAAGATATAGCGAATAGCCCGACCACGAGGATGGAATACAGCGAAGCGTAATGAAAGCTGAGTGGGAAGCTCCTAATTAATTTTCTTCTTTGATTTTTTAGCGTCTGATTTTATCAAAAAAAAACATTAACTTTGTCGATTGAAAATCAGTAAGCGAAATAGTAAATGAAGGCATCCAAAATACGTCAGAAATTCATTCAATTTTTTGAAGAGAAAAAACATAAAATTGTACCCTCAGCACCAATAGTAGTCAAAAATGACCCTACGCTGATGTTTACTAATGCGGGTATGAATCAGTTTAAGGATTATTTTTTGGGAACTAAAAACCCTGAATATACACGGGCGGTAGACACTCAAAAATGTTTGAGAGTATCGGGTAAGCACAATGATTTGGAAGAAGTAGGAGTGGATACATACCACCATACAATGTTTGAGATGTTGGGTAACTGGTCTTTTGGTGATTATTTTAAGCAAGAAGCCATTGAGTGGGCTTGGGAGTTATTGATTGATGTTTACACTTTGCCTGTGGATAGGTTATACGTGACTGTTTTTGAGGGTGACAAATCGGATGGATTAAAAGAAGACAGTGAGGCGTATAATTTTTGGAAAAATATTGTAGCGGAAGAAAAAATTATCAAGTGCGACAAAAAAGATAACTTTTGGGAGATGGGAGAGCAAGGTCCTTGTGGTCCTTCTTCGGAAATTCATATTGACCTAAGGTCTCAAGCAGAAATTGATAAGTTGCCAGGGCGTGATTTGGTAAATGAAGATCATCCTCAGGTAATCGAGATTTGGAATTTGGTTTTTATAGAATATGAGCGTAAGGCAAATGGTAGCCTAGTTGATTTACCAGCTAAACATATAGATACTGGAATGGGGTTTGAGCGTCTTGTGCGTGCTATTCAGCAAAAACAATCTAATTATGATACGGATGTGTTTATGCCATCTATCAAGTTTGTAGAACAAAAATCTGGGCTTACTTATGGTAAGGATGAGAAAACAGATATAGCCATTCGTGTAATTGTAGACCATGTAAGAGCGATTACTTTTGCGGTGGCAGATGGGCAGTTACCATCTAATACGGGTGCAGGATACGTTATCCGAAGAATTTTAAGACGAGCTGTACGATATGCTTATACATTTCTTAATTTAGACGAAGCATTTATTTATGAATTGGTAGAGCTATTGAGTACTGATTTTGGAACAGTATTTCCAGAGGTGAAAGCTCAAAAAGATTTTATAGCTAATGTAGTTAAAGAAGAAGAAAATTCATTTTTACGTACACTTAAACAAGGAATTACACGCTTAGAGAGTATTCAAGAAAACCTTGGTAAAGGTCAAGTAATTGAGGGGAAAGTAGTTTTTGAGTTATATGATACTTTTGGTTTTCCTGTTGATTTGACGGGGTTAATCGCTCGTGAAAATGGTTATTCGATAGATGAAAAAGGATTTGAGGTAGAGATGGAGAAACAAAAAACTCGCTCAAGAAAAGAATCTACTTCTACATCTGGAGATTGGGTAATTTTACAAGAGTTAGAAGATGTTAATTTTGTAGGTTATGATAATAATACCTCTTCTGCTAAAATTGTAAGATATAGAAAGGTTTCTGAGAAGAAAAACATAACTTATCAAGTGGTATTGGATATTACTCCGTTTTACCCAGAGAGCGGTGGGCAAATAGGAGATATAGGCTATATTGAGGCTGTAGGAGAGAAATATTCGGTGATTGATACTAAAAAAGAAAATGACCTAATTATTCATGTCTTAAAGAAATTACCAAAAGATGTTTCTATTACTTTTAATTGTGTGATTAATGCAGAAAAAAGAAAATTGTCAGAAAATAATCATTCGGCTACACATTTATTACAAGCGGCTCTTAAACAGGTATTGGGCGAGCATATTACTCAAAAGGGCTCTTATGTAAATGATAAATTATTGCGATTTGATTTTTCTCATTTTTCTAAAGTAACAAAAGAAGAGTTAGTACAAGTAGAACAAATTGTTAATCAAAAAATACGTGAAAATATTACCTTAGATGAGAAAAGAGATGTGCCAGTAGCGGTAGCTAAAGAAATGGGAGCTACGGCTTTGTTTGGAGAAAAATACGGAGAATCTGTGAGGGTCATTACTTTTGATGAAAATTATTCTATGGAGCTTTGTGGAGGTACTCACGTAAATTCTACAGCTATTATAGGAAGTTTTAAAATAATATCAGAAGGATCGGTGGCAGCAGGAGTCCGTAGGGTAGAGGCTGTCACAGCTTCAGTAGCAGATGAGTTTGTGAATGATAAGTTAGCTGAACTAGAAAACTTAAATGATCTGCTTAAGCAACCAAAAGATATTCAAAAAGCAGTTCAATCACTTATAACAGAACGCTCTGAGTTACTAAAAAAAGTAGAGCAGTTTAGAACTGATACCGAAAAACGACTTGTGAAAACGTTAAAACAAAAAGTAAAGATAGAAAACGGTTTGTCTATAGTGATAGAAAAAGTAAGCTTAGATAGTGCAGACTCGTTAAAACAAGTAGCATTTGAATTAAGAAAGACGGTTGATAATTTGGTAATGATCTTGGCAGGAGATATCAATGGCAAGCCACAAGTAGCTGTAATGATTTCTGATAATATTGTAGCCGACAAAGGCTTTAATGCAGGTCAGATGATAAGAGAACTTGCAAAGGAAATCAAAGGTGGAGGAGGAGGACAGCCTTTCTTTGCCATAGCAGGTGGAAAAGACATTACGGGACTAAGCAAAGTACTAGTAAAGGCAAAAGAATTATTAAGTGTATAATTTTGTAAAACATAGTTTTTCTTGTTTTTTAAGTAGTAGTTTTCTGTAAAGCGTAATAAAATTTGTTTTAAATAGAAAAATGTTATTTATTGTTGATATAACTTAATTGTCAGATGGAAATAATATATAAGGCTTGGGCTTGGTACATAGTAGGTCCCTCAATAGCTTTGGTAATGCTAGCAATGATTTATTTGGGTAAAAGTTTTGGTATGTCCACTAACCTTAAGACCTTATGTGCAATAGGTGGTGCAGGCAAGATAAATGATTTCTTTGATTTTGATTGGAGAAAAAATATTTGGAATTTGTTATTTGCTTTTGGTGCGATACTGGGAGGTTTTGTAGCCACAAATTATCTTTCTACTCCTGATTACCAAATGGATTTATCATCGGATATAGTATCAAAGCTTGAGTCATACGGTTTATCAGCTATTGGGGCTAGTTTAGTCCCATCTGATTTGTTTAATTGGGAGTCTTTGTTTACCCTTCGAGGTTTTGTTTTATTAGTAATAGGAGGGTTCTTGGTAGGTTTTGGTACTCGTTATGCTAATGGTTGTACTTCTGGTCACGCAATTAGTGGCTTAAGTAATTTACAATTACCATCATTAGTAGCTGTTGTGGGTTTCTTTATTGGTGGTTTAGTGATGACTCATTTTATTTTACCATTTTTATTAGCGTTATAAGAATATGATAAAAGCATTAAAATACATATTTGTGGGAAGTATATTTGGTGTTTTACTGACTAAAGGAGAGGTAATCTCTTGGTATAGGATTTATGAGATGTTTCATTTTAAGGCATTTCATATGTATGGAGTAATTGGGTCTGCGGTAGGAGTAGGAGCATTAGGAGTCTTTTTAATGAAAAGAATAAAAATTAAAGATATACAAGGTGAAAAAATTTTATTTCCTCCCAAAGAGAAGGGTTTTACTCGTTACCTAATAGGGGGGATTATTTTTGGTTTAGGTTGGGCGATGACTGGTGCCTGTCCGGGACCGTTGTTTGTTTTATTAGGAAATGGATTTATGGTATTTGGTGTAGTGATATTAAGCGCTATGCTTGGTACGTTTGTATATGGGGTAATTAAAAATAAATTACCACATTAAGTGACGGATCAAAAAAAAGCAATTTCAACCAGTTACTTTAGCTTAATAGGTAATGTCTTATTAGCAATATTAAAAGCCTCAGCAGGTTTTTTTGGTAATTCTCATGCATTAATTGCTGATGCCATTGAGTCTGCTACGGATGTCCTTTCTTCTTTTTTAATTTTATTAGGGTTAAAATACGCTAATAAACCAGCCGATAAAAACCATCCTTATGGACATGGAAAGGTAGAGCCTTTGATTACTTTTGTTGTAGTTGCTTTTTTGTTGGCTTCATCAATGGCTATTGTTTATAATAGTATTCAGAATCTGCAAACCCCACAAGAAAAACCAGAACCGTGGACTTTAATAGTTTTGTTGGTAATTATTATATGGAAAGAAATATCATATAGAATAGTTGTAAAAAGAAGTGCTGAAATTAATAGCTCAGCATTAAAGGCAGATGCTTGGCATCATAGGAGTGATGCAATTACATCTGTGGTAGCATTTGTAGGGATTACAATTGCATTATTATTGGGAGATGGTTATGAAGTGGCAGATGATTGGGCAGCTATTTTTGCCGCAGGATTTATTTTGTATAATGCGTATTTGATTTTTAGACCTGCTTTGGGTGAGGTGATGGATGAAGATTTATATGAAGACTTAGCAAAAAAAATCGCAAAGATATCTATTGAAGTAGAAGGTATATTAGATACAGAAAAATGTTTTATTCGTAAATCTGGAATGAGGTACCATGTTGATTTACATGCAATAGTAGACGGTGATATTTCTGTTACAGAAGGTCATCATTTATCACATTTACTAAAGGATAGACTTAAAAAAGAAATCACAAGTATAGAGAATGTATTGGTTCATATAGAGCCAAATATTTCTGAAATATTATAATAGATGTTTTATATCTATAATTAGATTTCTTTAACATAAAGAAGTAATTTAGTGACTTTCGTCACGAATAAGGAGAAGGTTTTTTTAATACCTTTGTTTTAGTTACAAAAAAAGATTGTATGGAAGACATGATTTTATATGATAGATTGCAATTTGCATTTACTATCACCTTTCACTATATATTTCCTCAATTGACGATGGGCTTGTCTTTGATAATTGTTTATTTCAAATGGCGGTACCTAAGAAATCAATTAGAAGAGTACAATGATGCAGCCAAATTTTTCATGAAAATATTTGCCATCAATTTTACCATGGGAGTAGTTACGGGTATTCCTATGGAATTTCAATTTGGCACAAACTGGGCTAAGTTTTCAGAACTAACAGGAGGAATTATCGGACAAACATTAGCCATGGAAGGAATGTTTTCGTTCTTTTTAGAATCGTCTTTTTTGGCATTGTTTATTTTCGGAGAAAAACTAATGGGACAAAAACTTCATTTATTGACAGGGTTTTTGGTCTTTTTGGGTTCTTGGGCAAGTGGGTATTTTATTTTAGCCACCAACGCATGGATGCAACACCCAGTAGGCTATGAAATAGTAGATAATGGAAGGTATGTACTCGAAAATTTTTCAGCATTATTTAATAACCCGTGGTTGTTGCCTGCTTTTTTGCACAATCAAGTTGCTTCTTTGGTAACTTCATCGTTTGTGGTGGCAGGTATCGGTGCTTTTTATATTTTGAGGAATAAAAACAATGTTGCTTATGGAAAATTGTTCTTGAAAACAGGAGTAATCTTTGGAACTATTTCTAGTATGCTAATCATTTTCCCGACGGGAGATTGGAATGCTAAAAATGTCTCAAAATACCAACCAGCATCATTCGCTGCGATGGAAGGGATTTTTGAAACAGAAACAGATGGAGCCGAAATCGTTTTGATTGGGCAACCAAATATGTTAGAGAAAAAGATAGATAACAAAATAGCTGTACCTAATGTATTGAGTTTTTTGACCTACCAAAACTGGAGTGAGCAAATTCCTGGAATGGAAACTTTCAAAAAGGAAGATTTACCGACCAATATCCCTGGTTTGTACTATGCTTACCATATCATGGTAGGTTTGGGGACGATATTTATCAGCGTAATGAGTTTAGCGATTTTCTTATTATGGAAAAAGAAATTATTCACCTTACGCCCTTTGCTTTGGACGATTATGTTTTTAGTACCCTTTCCTTATTTGGCAAATCTTACAGGTTGGTATGTTGCCGAGCTAGGAAGACAGCCATGGTTGGTTTATGGTTTACTCAAAACGGTTGATGGCATTTCGCCGACGGTTTCTTCAGGCAACACATTATTTACTTTATTAGGTTTTATTGGGTTGTATTTCTTGCTGGGCTTGTTGTTTATGGTCTTGGTTGGCAAAACAATTTATAAAGGTCCAAAACCTCAAATACATTAATTATGGAATTATTTTGGTATATCGTAATTGCAATAGTATTCGCTACGTTTTTTGTTTTAGACGGCTATGATTTTGGTACGGGAATTATTCATTTGTTTTTCGCAAAAACAGAGAAAGACAAAGAAGTAATCAACAAAGCGGCAGGGCTATTTTGGGATTCTAATGAAGTTTGGTTGGTTGCAGGAGGAGGAATGCTGTTTATGGCTTTTCCTACATTTTATGCATCGGTATTTAGTGGTTTTTATTTGCCTTTGATTATGGTTTTGTGGTTGATTGTTTTTCGAGCAATAGGGCTAGAATTTAGAGGGCAATTTTCATTTCAAATGTGGAGAGATATTTGGGACAAAGCCTTTGGTGTATCAAGCTTGTTGTTGGCATTGTTTTTTGGTATTGCCTTAGGAAATGTGGTAAGAGGAGTGAATTTGGGAGGAGTAGAAAATGGTATTTCAGCGTACGAGGCACATTATTTTTTCTTACCATTGTGGGACAGTAGTTTTAGTCCACTGAGCGAAACGCCAGGAGTTATTGATTGGTTTACTCTAATTATAGGGATTATTACAGTGATTACTTTGGCAATTCATGGAGCCAACTGGATTGTTCTGAAAACCAATTCATCTATTAATTTACAATTAAAATCGGTCGTTTTTAAATTGAATATTGTGTTGGCGGTATTGGTTGCATTTTCCTTGATAGTTTGGCAATTTATCAACCCCAAATCATTGACCAATTTCCTTGAAAGACCCTATTTAATTATTTTCCCTTTACTTTATTTTACAGGATTAATAGGCTTGTTTTTTATTAAAAAATTCAAAAAAGAAGTTTATGGATTTGTGTTTTCTACACTTTTAATTTTGGGAGGAATAACATCATCTTTGGCTGCGATATTTCCTGTGATATTACCATCAACTAATAAGATAAATCCATCATTGACTATTTACAATACTTCGGCAAGCGAATATGGTTTATCTACTGCCTTGAATTGGGGTGTTGTCGGTTTTATTCTCTTATTTGTATATATGATTATTCAAAAAAGGTTGATGGGAGGGAAAATTGACAAAATGGATTACGGACATTAGAACACATGACAGCAACTTTAATTTCTTTATTGAGCATATTAATTGGTATTATAGGGGCAAACCTTATGGGGTTTTTCGCTAAAAAACACAATTACGACCTTGTTGGCAATTCTATAGCAGGAGTTTTTGGAAGTGTTTTTTTGATAAAATCATTTGGTCGTTTGGGTTTTTCACCCAATTTGGTAGCACAAGCAGGAGAAGTAAATTTGGCAATGCTTGTACTCAATTTATTAATTTCTTTTGCAGGAGGTGGATTAGCTTTATTTTTAGTAAAAAAAATAAATGATAAATTGAAAAAATCAGTTTAAATAAATTGAACATTTCACCGATTAAAATGTTGGTAATACCATTTTAATCCTGAAGTTGTAATGTTACTTATCGTAATTCTTAATAGAGTAAGAAGTAATGAAATTTAGCAATACGGCATCTCAAAATGAATATGATATAAATAAAATGTGTTAAAGATTTATTTTTTCTTTGCTGTTACTTTCTTCTTTTTGGCAACTGGTTTTTTCTTTTTTGGTGTTTTTTTCTCAATCATAGCTTTTACCTCGTCTAGCGTAAGAGCTTTAGCATCAACTGTTTTTGCAAGTTCTATTTTTATCTTTCCTTTTAGAATATTATGTCTTCCCCAACGGGCTTTTTCTACTCTAATTCCTTCTTCATCCCAGTTATGGATAACCTTGTCAATCTCTTTCTGTTTTTTATCTTCTATGAGCTGTACAATATCAGCATTACTAAGATTATCAAAGTCATATTTTTTATTGACATTGATAAATATACCATTCCATTTGATGAAAGGACCAAAACGCCCAACACCTTTTTGTACTGGTAACTCTTCATAATGGGCTACTGGAGCATCCGCAACTTGTTTGGCTTTGATTAGTTCTATTGCTTTTTCTAAAGTGACCGTCATAGGATCTTCATCTTTAGGTAAAGAGATGAATGATGTATCAAATTTTACGTAAGGACCAAATCTACCGATATTGGTAATAATTTCATGGTCTTCAAATACACCTAAAGTTCTAGGAAGTTTGAAGAGTTCTATTGCTTCTTCAAAAGTAATATCTCCCATCATTTTGTCTTTGGGGATATTGGCATATTTAGGTTTTTCGTCTTCCGCTAGTTCTTCTCCTGTGCCTATTTGTGCCACAGGACCAAACTTAGCTAATCGCACTAATAATGTTCTGCCTGTTTCTGGGTCTTTACCTAATATTCGCTCTGTATTGATGCTAGAACGGTCAATTGCTTCTGATTTTTCTACTTTATCATGAAAAGGTTGATAGAAGTTTTCTAGCATTTTTTCCCACTCAAGCTTTCCTTCGGCAATAGTATCAAATTCTTTTTCGATGTTTGCCGTAAACGAAAAATTGGTAACATTAGGGAAGTTGTCAACCAAAAAATCATTGACAATCATCGCAATATCAGTAGGGAAAAGTTTGTTTTTTTCTGCACCGTAATTTTCAATGTTTTGTATCTCTTTTACTGTTCCGTTTTGCAAAGAAATTTGATTGAATTTACGTTGTTTTCCATCTCTTGTTTCTTTCACTACATAACCTCTTTTTTGTACCGTAGAGATAGTAGGGGCGTAAGTAGAAGGACGACCGATACCTAAATCTTCTAATTTTTTCACCAAACTAGCTTCTGAGTATCTCGCAGAAGGTTTAGTGAATTTCTCAGTTGCATTTAGTACTTTCAAATCAAGATTTTGACTAACCGATAGTGGTGGTAACATCCCTTTTGTGTCTTCGTCTTCATCGTCGTCTTTAGATTCTAAATACACTTTTAAGAATCCTTCAAAAGTAATTACCTCACCACGGGCTTTAAGATCTTCTTTTCGTGTAGAGACACCAATAATAGCTTCTGTTTTTTCTAGTTTAGCATTGCTCATTTGAGAGGCAATGGCTCTTTTCCAGATTAAGTCGTATAATCTGATTTCATTATACTCACCTTGTACGGTATGTTTTGTGAAATCTGTAGGTCTTATGGCTTCGTGAGCTTCTTGTGCATTGGCGTCTTTGGTGTTGTATTTTCTTCTTTGGGAGTAATCATTACCGTACTGAGCTTCTATTTCATGCTGAGCGGCATTTAAAGCTGTCTCTGATAAATTTACAGAGTCCGTTCTCATATAAGTAATCTTACCAGATTCGTACAATCGCTGAGCTAAAGTCATTGTTTGAGCTACCGAAAACCCTAGTTTACGACCAGCTTCTTGTTGTAAGGTAGAGGTAGTAAAAGGGGCTGCTGGTTTACGTTGAGCAGGTTTTTTTTGTAAATCTATGATTGAAAAAATAGCATTTACACAGTCGTCAACAAATTGTTTTGCCTCTTCTTGTGTATTAAATTTATCGGGTAACTCCGCTTTTAATTCCTTGCCTTCTACATTAAATAAAGCAGATACTTTATAATGAGATATTCTGTCAAAACTGCTGACCTCACGTTCTCTGTCTACGATTAACCTCACGGCTACGGATTGTACTCTACCAGCAGAAAGCCCTGGTTTTATTTTTTTCCACAATACTGGAGAAAGTTCATACCCCACCAATCGGTCTAATATTCTACGGGCTTGTTGTGCGTTTACAAGGTCTATATCAATCTCACGAGGAGTTGTAATGGCGTTTGTAATGGCTGTTTTTGTGATTTCTCTAAAAACAATACGTTTTGTATTACTAGGCGTTAGCTTTAGTGCTTCGTATAAATGCCACGAAATAGCTTCTCCTTCACGGTCATCATCCGTCGCTAACCATACTGTTTCTGCTTTTCCAGTTTCTCTTTTGAGCGTAGCTACCACTTCTTTTTTGTCCGAAGACACTTTGTAGGTAGGTTTGAAGTTGTTTTCTACATCTATATTTACACCACCTTTTGGCAAGTCTCTTACATGACCATAACTAGATAAAACCTTAAAATCCTTACCTAAATACCCTTCGATAGTTTTCGCTTTTGCGGGTGACTCTACAATTACTAGATTTTTTGCCATAGTTGTATAAATTAGACCGTTGAGCGGGCAATATGACAATAAAAAATGAAAAAATACAATCTTCATCTCCTAAAACCTTGAAACTATCCTTTAAAAACCCCATTTTGGGAAGGTATATATTAATAGGAGTGTAAAATGATAAAAACCTTGTTTTTGATGCGTCACGCTGATGCTTTGCCCACCGAGAGAGGGAAAAAAGATATTGATAGAAAGCTATCAATAGAAGGAATAATAGAGGCTAAAAAAAATATTAAAAAGATATTCACAAGAGAAGAAAAATTGAATTATATACTGGTGAGTACTGCTAAGCGTACTTTAATGACGCAGGCTTGTTTTGATCAAAACATACCCATTAAAGTTTTGCCAGAACTGTACTTAGCAGGTGTATCTACCTTGCTAGAAATGGTGAATGCTATACCTCCCTCTGTTGATACTGCTTGTGTGATTGCTCACAACCCAGGCTTATCTCAGTTTGTACATTATTTTACGGGTCAAATGATAGAGATGCCTACGGCAAGTATTGTTAAAATTGTTTTTGATTATGATGATTGGAATTGTGTGGTAGCAGGGAGGGGAGTAATTATTATTTAACCAAAAAGGTTGTATCTGTGACTTGAGTTCAGTTATATTTGGGATGTTAAATAAAAACTTATTATGAAAAATTATATTTCAATTTTATTATTGTCGCTGATTGCTTTTTTTTTGTGATAAACCAGAAGATCCTAAAGAGGATGATACAGCACCTAATGTTACTACAGTAGCACAAGATAAAGAGAGTCTAGAGAAATATTCTTCAGATTTGATTAACTGTATTAAAGATATTAAAAATGGTGATTTAGTATCGACTGTTCAAACAATGTTTGATATCTCTCAGGGAGAAGGAGATGGAGAGTGGGTACAAGAGATGGTAGATAGCTTAGAAGGAATTATTGATGTAGATGATATTGAAACTCAAAATAGATTTAGTTTACCGACGTACAAAGGTATATATACATATAGTTCAGTATCTAAAAAATGGACAAAAACTAATAGTAGTAATGGTTATGTTGTGTTTAATTTTCCTTCTCAAGAAAATGGAACTAACGATTTGAAGCTAAGCCTTACCGAGTATTCTGATAAATTAACAAATTTTGAGGGAGATGATATAGGAGTGCCTATTCGTGTTAATTTAGTACTTACAAAGAATGGTCAAAAGCTCGCTAGCTTTAAATTAAATAGTATTACATGGGTTGAAAGTGGTGATTTTAGTTTGCCAATAGCGGTAGATGCTCAAATTTTCTTGTCTCCTCTTACTATTGATATCTCTGGTAGATCATTGCAAGGGAAAGAATTTGATGCTGATATTACTTTATCAAAAAGTGGATGTAACATTACTTTTAACACTGAATTTGAATTGTTACATGATGATTATAGCACATTGGAAGATACAGATATAGATAATGTTAAAATGTCTCTGTCATTTAATAACCTTAAAGTGACAAGTAACATTGATGTTAATACATTGTCAGCAATTGATGACCCTTCGGCTTCTCAAGTTAATTCATTACTTGATATAGATGTATTAAAATCGGGACAAAAAATAGCCGATGTAGAGTTGAAAGAAGATAGTGAAGGAGATTTTATCCCTTATTTAGTTTATAAAGATGCGTCAGAAGAAGAAATAGATGAAGCTTATGCTACTCAATTTTTAGATGATTTAGAGCTAGCTTTATTTGACCTATTGGGAGATTTAGATTAATGATGTCTAAGTCTTTTTTTTTCAGTATAAGTTTGTTTTTTAGTGTGATAAGTGTAAGGGGGCAAGATACAATTGCCCCCTTACTAAGACATCGGATAGGTATTAACGTTTCTAAAATTATATTACTATCTAAGTCATCTTCTGGGCAATATGATTTGCAATATCAGTTCAGTATAAACAGAAAAAGTAATATTCGTTTAGGTGGGTCTTATGACCAAGTGAGTGGTGATGAAGGTAAACTTGATTTCTCATTTAGGATTGGGTACAGTAGGTTTTTTAAGCAATCAAATAAATGGTTTTTTTATTGGGGAACAGATGGTTTGTATAAATATGTATTGCTTAATAATGATAAAAGGAATAAAAAAACAATGGGGATAGCCCCTTTTTTAGGGGTTATGTTTAAAATCTCTCCTAATGTTTCCTTTGCTACAGAGCCAAGTTTTGAATTTATCCGCATAAGAGATGAGGATCCTGAAAGTTTTACTAATAAGGTAAATACTTGGGAAGAGTATCATTTAGGAAATATAGGACAAGTATTAATTAATTTTCATTTTTAATTTTTTTTACGTTAGGGATTGCAGTGGAAATCCTTTACGAGGTACGAGTAAAGATTGAGAACGTAAAGCCCGACCTTACGTTTTTTTTTTATGAGTAAGGGAACGCCCAAAATATTATAAATCTTAAACGGTGATAAGTTATTTTTTTGATTCTTTTGGTGATTTACAAAAGTGATTGTATTTTGTGCTTCGATATAGGATAATAAGAATAGTTGAACAATATATATAATGCTTAGAAAAGTAGAAAACGCATCGTTAAGAGTATTTGAGAATGTAAATACCTTTTCATTTGATACTTCATTATCAGCTTCTAAGGCTGTGGCTGCTGAAATTGCAGATTTGATTAGAGAAAAACAAAGTAAAAAAGAGACTTGTGTGCTAGGTTTGGCGACAGGGTCTACGCCTAAGCAGGTGTATGCTGAGCTAGTTCGTTTGCATAAAGAAGAAGGATTGAGCTTTAAAAATGTGGTTTCTTTTAACTTGGATGAGTATTATCCAATGCAACCAGATGATGAGCAGTCGTATGTTTACTTTATGAAACAGCAACTTTTTGATCATATAGATATTCCTGTAGAGAATTATAATGTGCCTGATGGTACGCTTAAAGCTGATCAGGTCAATGATTATTGTGAGGCTTATGAGGCTAAGATTCAGTCTTATGGTGGTATTGATGTCCAACTATTGGGTATTGGTGGTAATGGTCATATTGGGTTTAATGAATCGGGATCTTCTATGGGGTCAAAAACTCGTATGGTGGCGTTAGATGCGATTACTAGGATTAATGCAGCGAATGATTTTGGTGGTCTTGTGCACACGCCTCGTAAGGCAATTACGATGGGTGTTGAAAAAATAATGGAGGCTAAACGTGTTTTTTTGATGGCTTGGGGAGAAGGAAAAGCTAATGTTATTAGAAAAACAGTAGAGGAGGCAATTACTTCAGATGTGCCCGCTTCTTACTTGCAGTACCATAATAATTGTGCTTTTGTGTTGGATAAGGGAGCTTCGTCTGAATTGACGAGAGAAAAAACACCTTGGTACGTACAAAAATTAGAGTGGAATGATTTTTTGATTAAGAAGGCTGTTATTGGTTTGTCTAAAGAGGTGAAAAAGCCAATTCTTAAGCTTACTGATAGAGATTACAATCAAGCGGGGTTAAATGATATTTTGGCTCAAAGTGACTCGGGAACTGCTTATGGGGTAAATGTAAAGGTATTTCGCCAGTTGCAGAATACAATTACTGGTTGGCCAGGTGGTAAGCCAAATGCTGAAGATACTACTCGTCCAGAACGTGCCAATCCTGCCAAAAAACGCGTGATTATTTTCTCACCCCATCCAGATGATGACATTATTTCAATGGGAGGTACTTTCTTGCGTCTTGTAGAGCAAGGACATGAGGTACATGTTGCTTATCAAACTTCGGGTAATATTGCGGTATCGGATGCGGAGGCAATTCGTTTTGCAGATTTCTTGAATGATGTCAATGAAAACCTAGGTTATGATACTTCTAATTCAGCTAAATTATTAGCGGAAGCGAGAAAATTTGTAGCAAATAGAAAAGGCTCTGAGATAGATACTAAAGAGTTGAGGGCTATAAAAGGCTTGATGAGAAGAGGAGAGGCAAAAGCGACTTGTCGTTATGTAGGTGTTGAGGATAAGAATATTCATTTTCTAGATTTACCATTTTATGAGACAGGGAAAATAGATAAAAACCCATTAGGAAATGCTGATGTAAAAATAATTGCAGATTTAATGGCAGAGATAAAACCTCATCAGGTATATGCAGCAGGTGATTTGGCTGACCCTCATGGTACGCATAAAGTATGTTTGGATGGTATATTTGAGGCTTTAGAAAAATTGAAAGCTGAGGCTTATATGAAAGATTGCTGGGT
Organism: uncultured Cytophagales bacterium; assembly: GCA_964511645.1. Lineage (GTDB taxonomy): Bacteria > Bacteroidota > Bacteroidia > Cytophagales > JAAEPT01 > CAZEGV01. The sequence continues at coordinate 15,523 of CAZEGV010000033.1, read as the reverse complement.
ATGGTTGTACAAAGGTGCTTGGGCAGAATGGGCTTTGGAGCATGTAGAAATGATTGTGCCAATGTCACCAGAGGAAGTAATTAAAAAGCGTTATGGAATATTCAAACATCAATCTCAAAAGGATGGTGTAGTCTTTCAGGGAAGTGATTCGAGAGAGTTTTGGCAACGCGCAGAGGATAGGAATTCCGATACGGCAAAAGCTTTTGATGCTTTAGGGTTTACAGAGTATGAGGCAATGGAAGCGTTCAAACGTTATCATTTTATCGATAAGTCTTTAAATAATTTTTAAGACTTATTCACAATTATAAAGGGAGAGCGTGTAGTTCTCCCTTTTTTTGTTACATTTATAAGATTGTTTAATTATAAGTAAAGAAACATTATGAATTTAAAAATAAGAATACAACTTTCTACAATGATGTTTTTCCAATATTTTATTTGGAGTGCATGGTATGTGACAATGGGTGCTTTTTTGACGAAAGGCTTAGGTTGTACGGACACACAAAGTGGGTTAGCATATGGTTTTACAGCTTTTGCATTTATTATTTCGCCAATATTTACAGGGTTAATTGCGGATAAGTTTTTCGATTCCGAAAAAATTGTAGGTGTTTTGCATTTAGTTGGTGCGGTGTTATTGTATTTTATGTCTACAAGTACTAGTTTTGATACCTTTTTTCCATTGATGATTATTTATATGTTGTTATACGCTCCCACAATAGCATTAACTAGTTCTATTGCGATGCAATTAATAGAGAATCCAGAAAAAGATTTTCCTTCTATAAGAGTTTTGGGAACAATAGGATGGATTGCTGCAGGTTTGTTTATTGGTTTTGGTAATCTTGATTTTACTAATGAGATAACGTTGAGTGGTTTTGATGAAACATCGTCAATTCCATTCTTTATTGCTTCTACAGCATCGGTGGTTTTAGGATTACTTGCTTTTGCATTGCCTAAGGTAGCACCTAAAGATAAAGGGGGGAAAGTAGATGTGAAGAGTTTGTTAGGATTGGACGCTATTGGTTTAATGAAAAATGGCTCGTTTAGAATGTTGATTATATCGATTTTCTTAATTTATATTCCAATGACGTTTTATTTTACAAATGGGAGTGTCTTTCTTGGTGAAATGGGAATTACTAAATCTGCAGCATTACAAACTTTAGGTCAGGTATCTGAAGTTGGATTTATGTTGATTTTACCGTTTATTTTAGGAAGAATAGGTATAAAACCAATGCTAGTAGTTGGTATGATTGCTTGGATATTGAGGTATTTATTCTATGGTTATGCAGATGGAGATGCTAATTTATGGATGATTTATGTGGCAATTGGATTACATGGAATTTGTTATGACTTTCTATTTGTATCAACTCAAATTTATATTGATAAAAAAGCTCCGGAAAACTTGAGGAGTTCAGCACAAGCTCTGATGACTACTGCAACTTATGGTATCGGGATGTTTTTGGGGTCAAATATTGCAGGAGCTATTACTAAATCGTATAAGGACCCGGTAACGGCACTCCACAATTGGAATCCAATATGGCTAATTGCATCAGCTATGGTGGCAGTTGTTGTTGTGTTTTTTGTGTTTGCCTTTAAAGATGATACAAGGACAAAACAAGCTTAAAGGACTATGTGATTAACAATTCCAAAACCACTCTAAAATCTAGAGTGGTTTTTTTATGCCCTTTGTTTAATTTGCCCTAAATTGCGATATGGAAAAAAAGCCCGTTATAATAATAGGAGTAAATGCTTTGGGAAAAGCAGCAAAAGAAGTTTTTGAAGAAAATGGCGTAGAGGTCTATGGATTTTTGAGTGATAAAGATATTAAAGGCGAAATAGATGAAGTGCCTATTTTAGGAACTTTAGAAGATGATAGTTATACCAGTATTATTGGAGATACTTGTAACGCTTTTTTGGCAATAGATGAAGTAGAATATCGCAAGCAATTATTGGAAGATTACGATATAACAGCAACTAATGCTATTCATCCTCAAGCAAAGTTATCAAAAACGGCTAGTTTTAGTTATGGTAACTTTATAGGGATGGGAGTAATTCTTAATACTTTGGTTCAAGTTGGGTCTCATAATATTATTCACTCAGGCGTACTGCTAGATACTGAAACTAAAATTGGAGATCATGTGCAAATTGGTGCAGGATCTACTATTTGTGCCAATGTGACAATTGGTAGTGGTGTATTTATCGGTGCAGGCGTCACAATTGTATCAGGTGTGAAGATAGGAGATAATGCGAGGATAGGAGCGGGGTCTGTTGTGATAGGTGAGGTGAAATCTGATAAAATGGTGTTTGGTAATCCTGCTAAAGAGATATAATGGCAATTGGAATATTCGATAGTGGGATAGGTGGTATGACAGTGGCAAAAGCTGTTGTAAAGGCTTTACCTAATGAACGAATTGTTTATTTTGGTGACACCGCACATTTTCCTTATGGAGATAAGTCTCAAGTGGCAATTCAAGCCTATTCTATAAAAGTGACGGATGTGTTACTAAGTCAAGGCTGTAAGATTATTTTAATTGCTTGTAATTCTGCTTCGGCAGCAGCTTATGAATTAGTAAAAGAGTATGTGGGATCTAAAGCATTGGTAATTAACGTGATAGATCCAATAGTTGATTATGTGAAAGAAAAGTATAGTCAACAAAAGATAGGTTTGGTTGGAACAAAACAGACGATTAATTCTAAGGTATATAAAACAAAAATTGATGCGTTAGCCGAAGGAATAGAGTTAAAATCATTGGCTACACCTTTGCTTGCACCGATGATTGAAGAGGGTTTTTGTGACAATACAATTTCTCAATCGATTATAGAAGAATACCTAAGTAATGATGAGTTATCAGAAATTGAGTCGTTGATACTGGGGTGCACACATTACCCATTGATAAAAAAACAAATAGAACAGTATTATAAAGGTCAGGTGGAGGTGATAGATTCTTCTGAAGTAGTGGCAGAGTATCTAAAAAAGCGAATAAAATCAAGTAAAGAAAATTCAAAACTTCAGCATCATTTTTATGTGTCAGATTTTACTCCTTCTTTTGAAGCTTCTACAACGCTGTTTTTTGGCAAGGAACTTGCCCTAGAGCATTACAAACTATGGGAATAATGAGGTATTTAATATTGATTTTTTTATTGATAACAAGTTTTGGGTTTTCTCAAATTAAATATTTTGAAGGGAGCATACAAGAGGGCTTTGCCTACGCTAAAAAACACAAACAAAATGTATTTGTAGATGTCTATACTGATTGGTGTCACTATTGTAAACAATTGGATCAAACTACTTTTTTGGACACTAAAGTGGTAAGTACCTTGAATAAATTTTATGTAGTATTGAAGGTAAATGCTCAGAAAGAAGGGATTCGATTTGCACGCCAACAAGGTGTTACGGGCTACCCTACAATGCTAGTAATGAATGAAAATCAAGTTGTTTTACATAAAATACCAGGATTTGTGGTAGCAGATCAATTACATCCGATTTTACTTAAATACATAAAGAAGCCGAGTAAAACTATTAAAAAAGAGGTGTCGGATGATTTTTTACTACAAAAGTCCGTAGAACTAAGTCCGTATGAACAATTACTTAAATCGGAACTATCAGTACAGGGATATAAAACATTTGTGAGGGCTATTCAGAAAGGTGAAAACAATGATTATGAATGGTTGGAATATAGTTCGTTAGAAAAAGAAGCCAAGTTTGCTCAAATTGGTTTCTTTATTGGAAAAAAGGCTTGGAACAAGGTAAGAAATTCCCTTGTAGGATTAGAAGAGTATTCAGGGCTAAATTTGTATTGTATTAATAAGATGTTGATACATCAAGTAGTTAGCGAAAAAGAACTAAAATTAGTGAATCAAATAAGCTTTGAGACAAATGGTTTAATCGCTTTAGAAACAAAAATAGGGGTAGAATACTTATTGAGAAGAGAGTACAAAGACACATTAAAAGAGATAAAAAAGAAGTCTAAAAAGAAAAAAATAAAACTTTCTAAATCTTTGTTGTTACTGGAGTAGGTTGTTAGTGGAAGTTGTAATTAATAGCGAAAGAGGTGGTTTTGTTTGAAAATGGAAATTTAGGAACTCAAGTTCAGTAAATGATTTAATTATATTGAAAGAATAAAACTTAAATGTATTATATTGCCAAAATATATGAAAAAAATGGAAGAATTTAAAATAGGAATTGTTGGATTAGGTTATGTTGGATTACCTCTAGCAGTAGAGTTTGCCAAACAATACCAGACAGTTGGTTTTGATATTAACACTGAACGTGTAGAGGAGTTAAACAAAGGTTTAGATAAAACCTTAGAAGTCTCTGAGAACTCATTAAAATCTGTACTTTATACAGGAGAGGCTTCAAACTATCTAAGATGTTCGACTAATTTATCAGATTTAGAAGATTGTAATGTATATATCGTTACAGTACCTACACCTACTGATAAAAACAACAGACCAGTTCTTACGCCATTGTACAAAGCATCAGAAACAGTAGGGAGTGTATTGAAGAAAGGAGATATTGTAGTTTATGAATCTACTGTATACCCAGGAGTTACAGAAGATGAGTGTGTTCCTGTCTTAGAAAAAATTTCAGGACTTAAATATAATCAAGATTTTTATTGTGGATACTCACCAGAGAGAATTAATCCAGGGGATAAAAAACATACAGTTGCTCAAATATTAAAAGTAACATCAGGTTCTACACCTGAAATAGCGGAAGTGGTTGATAAGTTATACAATACAGTGATAACTGCTGGCACATATAAGGCTTCTTGTATAAAGGTAGCAGAAGCAGCTAAAGTAATTGAAAATTCTCAAAGAGATATTAATATTGCTTTTGTAAATGAGTTGGCTAAGATTTTTAATTTATTAGAGATTGATACAAATGAAGTACTAGAAGCAGCTGGTACAAAATGGAATTTTCTTCCCTTTAAACCAGGGTTAGTAGGTGGTCACTGTATAGGTGTTGATCCTTATTATTTAGCACAAAAAGCTCAAGAAGCAGGGTATAATCCTGAAATAATATTAGCAGGTAGACGTTTAAATGATGGGATGGGTGCTTATGTAGCTCAGGAAGTTATTAAGCTTTTGATAAAGAGGGACTTGAAAGTTAAAAATTCTAAAATATTATTACTAGGAATTACATTTAAAGAAAATTGCCCTGATATTAGAAATACAAGAGCGATAGACATTTACCAAGAATTGAAAGAATTTGGTGTAGAGGTAGATGTGTATGATCCGTGGGCATCTACCGAAGAAGTAAAAAAAGAATTTAATATTGATTTGGTATCGTCTGTAGATAAAGGGAGTTATGAGGCAGTAGTATTAGCTGTTTCTCATAAAGAATTTTTGGCAGAAAAACCTCAATCATATATCAAGTCAAGCGGGATTGTTTATGATGTAAAAGGAATGTGGGATAAAAAAGACGTAGATGCGAGATTATAAAAAACTGTTATATGTAATTATAGGTTTATTAGTTTTTAATTCATGTGTTTCGTACCGAAACACCTTATTATTACAAAGTATTCCTAAAGATTCTAGTGGTGTAGATTTAGCTTTAAATTATTCGTCAGTGGGGTATAAGATCCAGGAAGGAGATTTTTTAGATATTAGAATTCAGAGTCCTGACCAAGCATCATTGATTTTTTTTAACAAAAAAGAAACTAGTGGGCAAGTCTCAGAAAGTTTTCTTTACGCAGACTCTTATGTTGTTGATTTAGAGGGGAAAATTTATTTACCTATTTTAGGAGAGTTTATAGTCAAGGATATGACTACAAATGAATTGAGAATGGTTATTAAAAATAACTTGTTAAAATTCTATAAAATATCGGATGTTTCTGTTAAAATGATGAGTTTTAAAGTTACCTTTATCGGGGAAGTTGGTAATTCTAGTACAATTTCTATTTTTAATATGAGTACAACAATGTTTGAAGGTTTGGCTAAGGTTGGTGGAATTACAGATTTTACGAATACTCGTCAAGTACTCCTTTTGAGAAAATATAATAATAAAAAAGCTCGAGCTATCAAAGTGGATATGAACACTATAAATTTTGTAGAATCTGAATATTATTATTTACATCCAGGAGATGTTATATATTTTAAGCCAACAAGATATAAATCAATCACAAAAAACATATCGTTTATTTCTTTGGTATTTGGAGTGGTCACTTTTATGCTTACATTGGTAACATTAGTAAAAAAATAATGGAAGAGGAGCAGAAATCATCATATAGTGGTACAATAGATATAAAATTTTACCTTTTAAAAGGATTAAAGTATTGGTGGATTTTAGCAATTTTATTAGGGGGATCTTACGTAGGATCTTACATATACTTGAGATATCAATCAACTGATTATCAGTCTAGTATTGAGATAATGGTGCGAGATAGTAAAAATAGAAATCATATTGAATCAATAGTTGATAATTATGCTTTACGTTCAGGATATCGTAATTTAAAAAATGAAATTCAATATCTAAAATCTACCGAAGTTATTGGGTATACTTTAGATAAGATAAATTTATTTATCGATTACAAAGTGTTGGGTTCTTTTAAAGTTAATGACGCTTATCATACTAGCTTGTATGAAATCACACCAGATACAACTATGTATATCCCATCTGGTGTGGTGTTTAATGTTAAGCCGACAACAAAAGGAAAATTTCTTATATCATATTCGGGAACGGTAGTTTTTTTAGACAAAAAGTATCGTTTTACAGATAAAAAACCTCTCTTAGTAAGAGATTCTGTAGAAGTAATAGATGGGGGGATAGTTAGAATTGATTCGTGTGAGTTTACTTTTAAAATGAAAGAAAAAAATAAATTATTGAGAAATAACAAATATCAATTCAATTTTTTTTCACACAGATACTTGGTGAAATACTATAAAAAGGCATTAAGGGTTAGAAGTTTGGATGGAGGAGAATCTTCAATATTAACAATTAGTCTTGTATCGAAAAATAAACATAAATCAAAAGATTTTTTAAATGCATTATGTGATAGTTATTTAGAGTTAGATGTAAAAGAAAAGGATGATAAAATTGATAAATCAATCAATTTTATTGATAATCAACTAAGGTATTTGTCTTCTCGATTAAAAAATAGAGAAGACAGCTTGTTGAGCTATAAAAAAGATGTAGGTTATGCCGACTTACATAGTGTTTCACAGTTGTCTGTGACCCGAATTAATGAATACAAAACACTTATTACTCGTGCTAATTTTAGTTTGAATTATTATAAATATTTACAAGAGTATGTAAATAAAAACAAAAATGCTGACAATATGATGAGTCCAAGTGTTGTGGGGATTGAAGATGGTAATTTGACATCTAAAGTAACAGAATTACTGAATTTGTATCAAGAGAAAGCTGTTTTAGATTATGTAACAAATAAAGATAATCCAAGTATTCAAATTTTAGATTTAAAAATTCAAAATGTTAAAAAAAGTATTGTAGGGTTATTAGGTTCGTTAATTGATATAACGAATAAAAAAATCAGTTCGTTAAAAAATCAAATTAAAGGGGATGTAGCAACATTAAGTAAAGTACCTAAAAATGAAAGGAAATTAGTGGCTTTACAAAGAGATTTAGGAATTGTTGAAACGATGTATGAGCAACTGTTAATTAAGAGAGTTGAAGCTGTATTGTCAAAGTCATTGAACACTCCTGATAATAAAATTTTAAATTATGCTTTTTTAGACGAAATTGTAGTTGTTGGACCAGATATAAAGGGGGTCAAGGTAAAATACTTAGTAGGTGCTGTAATCTTTTTTTGTGTATTTATGTACTTTAAACTTTTTTATCACGAAAAATTAACTAACCTAAGTGGTTTGCATAAGCTTCTAGAAATAGCTGAAAACCGAGTACTGTATGTCCCTAAGTACATAGAAAGAGAAGAAATGTTTAGAAGTCCTTTTTTTGAGAGTATTCGTCTTTTAAGGGTCAAACTACAAGAAAAACTTTCAGTGGATTCGAAATCAAAAATCATTGTTGTCACATCTAGTATAAGTGGAGAAGGAAAAACAGTTATTTCTAAAAATTTAGCTACTTCTTATGCAATGAGTGGTAAAAAAACAGTAGTGTTGGGGTGCGATTTGAGAAAACCAACATTATCAAAACTATTTAAATTAGAATCATCTATAGGGATTACAAATTATTTAGTAAACTCAATAAGTCCTTCAGATATTCTTTTTAAGTCAAAAGAGACTAACAATCTTTTTATTGTACCCTCTGGACCAATACCAGATAACCCTGTGGAGTTGCTCTCATCTGATAAATACCACTTATTGATTAAGTATTTAAGAGATGAATTTGATACTATTATAATTGATACTCCTCCAATAAATTTGGTAAGTGACTACTTTACTATTAATCAGTTGGCTGATTATACATTATATGTGTCAAGATATAATTATACTCTTAAGAGTATAATAGAAGGTGTTAAGAAAAAAATGAGGGGAAATAATTATACCTTTTTAGTTAACGATATAGAAGATAATCAAGATGGCTATGGCTATTATAGCTATGGAGAAGAACCTGAAAAAAAGATAGGATTTTTGAGTAGAATTAAAAAAACTATCAATTCATAATTTTTCTCATAAAAAAATCATAATATATAGATGCTTAAATTAATTGGTAGGAAAAACAAACTTTTTACTGAAGACCTTAAAACTCATAGTAAAGAGTTGCTAAAAATTGTTTCTTTATCTAAATTCTTAGTAATTGGAGGTGCGGGCTCTATTGGGCAGGCAGTTGTTAAAGAAGTGTTTAAACGAAATCCTAAAAAACTCCATGTTGTAGATATTTCTGAAAATAACTTGGTTGAACTAGTAAGAGATATCCGTAGTTCTTTCGGTTATATTGATGGAGATTTTAAAACTTTTGCATTAGATATTGGTTCAATTGAGTATGATGCGTTTATTGCAGCGGACGGTAAGTATGACTATGTGCTTAATCTGTCCGCATTGAAGCATGTTCGTAGTGAAAAAGATCCATTTACATTGATGCGAATGATTGATGTTAATGTTTTTAATACAGATAAAACGATACAGCAATCTATTGATAAAGGGGTAAAGAAATATTTTTGTGTTTCTACAGATAAGGCTGCTAATCCTGTGAATATGATGGGTGCATCAAAAAAAATTATGGAAATGTTTTTGATGCGTAAAAGTGAACAAATCAAAATTTCTACAGCTCGTTTTGCTAATGTAGCTTTTTCTGATGGCTCTTTACTGCATGGGTTTAATCAAAGAATTCAGAAAAAACAACCAATAGTAGCACCAAGTGATATAAAAAGATACTTTGTTACCCCTCAAGAGTCAGGTGAACTGTGCTTAATGTCTTGTGTTTTTGGTGAAAATAGAGATATATTTTTCCCTAAATTAAGTGAGAATTTACATTTAATTACTTTTTCGGATATCGCAGAAAGGTATTTAAAAGATAGAGGATACGAACCATATCTTTGTGGGTCAGAAGATGAAGCAAGAGAGTTGGTTCATACACTTCCTAAAAAAGGAAAGTGGCCGTGTTTATTTGTGACTAGCGATACGACAGGGGAGAAAGATTTTGAAGAATTTTTTACGAATAATGAAACTTTAGATATGGATCGGTTTATGAATTTAGGGGTAATCAAAAATGAACCATCATTTGATGAAAAAAAACTGAATGAATTTTCTGATAAAATCAAAAATTTAAAATCATCATTAAAATGGTCTAAAGAAGATTTAGTAGTATTATTTCATAAGATGATTCCTGATTTTGGGCACAAGGAAACAGGAAAGTACCTAGACGGTAAGATGTAATGGGTAAATACGAGAAGTTAATCAAATTTATTCGTTTAGAATTTAATGAACCAAAAGCGTTTATTCCTTTACATGAGCCACGATTTGTGGGTAATGAAAAAAAATACGTAATGGATGCGATTGATTCTACTTTTGTATCTTCAGTGGGAGAGTATGTCAATCGTTTTGAAGCAATGATTTGTGATATTACAGGTTCAAAATATGCGATAGCAACAAGTAGTGGTACATCTGCTTTACATATTTCATTATTATTGGCAGGGGTTCAGCGAGAAGATGAAGTTATTACACAAGCACTTAGTTTTATTGCTACAGCAAATGCAATTTCGTATTGTGGTGCTAACCCCATTTTTTTAGATGTAGATAAAAATACTTTGGGCTTATCTGTTATAGCTGTTAAGTTATTTTTAGAAACACATACAAAGCAAGTTGATAACAAATGTATTAATAAACTAACAGGGAAAACTATAAAAGCAGTTGTACCTATGCATACTTTTGGACATCCGACAGAAATAGAAGATTTAATTTTTTTGTGTAAAAAACACCATATAGCAGTTGTAGAAGATGCCGCAGAATCATTAGGAAGTTATTATAAAGGAAAGCATACAGGAACGTTTGGTATTGCTGGTGCGATTAGTTTTAATGGTAACAAAACACTTACAAATGGTGGTGGTGGTGTAATTATTACAAATGATGATCAATTAGCTAAAAGAGCAAAACACCTGACAACTACAGCCAAAGTACCGCATTCTTACGAATATACACATGACGAAATAGGATATAACTATCGCATGCCTAATCTTAATGCAGCATTAGCTTGCGCACAGTTAGAGCAACTCGATAAATTTGTAAAAAATAAACGAAGTTTGGCAAATAAGTATATCCAGTTTGGAAAAGAAAATGATTTAAATTTCATAAATGAACCAATAGATTCAACATCCAATTATTGGTTAAACGCACTATGCTTAAAGGATAGAGAAGAGAGAGATGAAATTTTGATAAATTTGAATAAAAAGGGTATTATGTGCCGTCCAATTTGGACTTTATTATATAAGATGCCGATGTTTGATGACTGTTATAAAGACAATCAGATAAATGCACAATGGCTAGAAGATAGAATTGTAAACTTACCAAGTAGCGTAATATTATGATGAAAAATATTATTATCTCGATTGATAAAAAGTTGATAGATGCCATTAGATTGATGGATGATAATGACGGTAAATTACTTATTGTTACAGGAGAAAATAGATTGTTTGTTAGTATATTGAGTATTGGTGATGTTCAGCGGTATTTAATAAAGCACCAAACATTAGACGTGACAATTAATCACGCACTTAGAAAAAACATCAAAATAGCTTCTCCTTCTGATTCATTGGAGGAGATTAAAAAACAGATGATTCAATTCCGTATGGAATTTATACCTATAGTAAATGATAAAAAAGAAATTGAAAATGTAATTTTTTGGAAAGACATTATCGATGAAAAGGTGAATCAACCGCATAAAAAAATTGATTGTCCGGTTGTTATTATGGCAGGAGGAAAAGGTACTAGGTTAAAACCTATTACTAATATTATACCGAAACCATTGATTCCTATAGGAGAAAAGACTATTTCAGAGCTAATAATAGATAATTTTCAAAATGTTGGTTGCTCTGACTTTTATATGTCTGTTAATTATAAGGCAGATATGATTAAAGATTATTTTAACTCACTTTCAGATAAGGAGTATGCTATTGATTTTTTTATTGAAGACAAACCTTTGGGGACAGCAGGTAGTTTACATTTGATAAAAGATAAGATTAAAACTACGTTCTTTGTAAGTAATTGTGACATATTAATTGATCAGGATTATTCAGATATTTATGAATTTCATAAATCTAATGCTTATGATTTGACACTTGTCTCTGCACTAAAGGATTATAATATACCCTATGGTATACTTGAGGTGGGAGAAAATGGACTTCTTAAAAAACTTAAGGAAAAACCTAATATGACTTATCAGGTTAATGCAGGGTTATACGTGTTAGAGCCCCACTTGTTAGAATTAATACCAAAAGACACATTTTTTCACATCACTCATTTAATGGAGACAATTAAAGAAAATGGTGGCAAGGTAGGAGTGTTTCCTGTGAGCGAAAAATCGTGGTCAGATATAGGTGAGTGGAAACAGTATAATGAGACGGTAAAAAAGCTAGGCTATAAACCCTTTATAGAATAAAATGAATAAGGTAAAGATATTATCATTAGGACTTAACCAATCTAACTTTATAGAACGGATTTATAGAGAGGTATTAAGGTTAAGTGACTCTTTTAGTTTTTATGTAGATAGCTATGATTATTTTGGTGAAACAGACACTCTTAATATTGAGGGTATCTCAAAGGTCAACTTAAAATTAATTATTAGACGAAGTTTCTTTTATGGATTTAAAATAGTTTTTAAGTATTCTTTTTGGAAGGATGCATTTTGGGAAAGACTTCTTGGAAATAACTCATTTATTAGCTATTTAAAATTTAGAATAAAAGATAAATCATTTACGAAATTCTTAAAGAATGAAGGGGTTCAAATAGTTCATTTTCATTCAATCATTCCGTCTAATTTAAAACATATTCATCGTGTACCTAAAGAAGTTAAAGTGATATTGACTTATTGGGGGTCTGACTTACTTAGATTTAATGATTTATATCACCAGAAAGTTGTGCTAAATGCTCTTATTAGGGCTGATGTTATAACATTACAAAATCGTGAGATGGTAGAATTTTTTAATGTCAAATATGGAAGACAGTTTCAAAATAAAATTAGAATCATGTATTTCCCTGCTGAAAAGACATTGATAAATTGTATAAAGAAAAACATTAATGATACTTCAAGTATTAATCATTTCAAAAATAAATTTTTGATTAATGAAAGAGATACTATAATAACTGTGGGGCATAATGCTAATCGAAATGATAACCATATATTGATATTAGATCAGTTTTTAGAATTGGATAAAAAATCACTTGAGAATATGGTCTTTCTCCTACCATTTACTTACGGAAACAAACACACAAAAATATATAGAGAAGAAATACTTTCTAAATTTATTAATTCTAAATTGAGAATTAAATTTATTGTTGATTTTCTAACTTTAGAAGAGCTATCATTATTAAGAATATCCACGGATTATTTTATTTATATTCCTGTAAGTGATGCAATGAGTGCTTCTGTTACGGAAGGACTTTATGCGGGAAGTGAATTAATTACAGGATGTTGGCTCCCTTATGGGAAATTAAGAAGAATCGGGATTAATTATCAGGAGGTAGAAAAGATTAGCGATCTTAAAAAAATCACATTTTCTATAGAACAAAAATATCTCATTGAGAAAAAAAATAGAAATAGAAAAAAAAACCAAAATCTTATAGATAATGAATTTCACTCAGAAAGAATTTCACAAGACTGGTTAAATCTTTATACATCATTAAGAGCATAAAAAACAACTATGATATTTAAATTAAAAAACAACAATAATATTTTTAGAATTTTACAAGAATTAAATGAAATTTTACCTATATCATTAAAAAAACAAGTTATTTGGGTTTATTTATTAATTGTCATTAATTCTTTTTTGGATCTACTGGGGCTTGCAGCACTGTTACCTGTTTTTATTGTTCTTTTGTCTGATGACATTTTAAATGTACACCCAATTATTTCTCAAGTTTATTCCTTATTTAATTTTTCATCACTTGACTTATTTATAATTTTCATAGCCTCACTATTATTGTTTATTGTAATTACAAAAAACATAGTAAGCATTGTTATAAGTAAGAGAATAGGGATATTTTCTTTTGAAATTCACAAATATCTTGCTAAAAAGGTATTAGATACAGTGTTAAAAAAAGGACATCTATATATATCTTCTCATAACTCAAATGATTTACTGAATAACATTATTAGTATACCTAAAATGTTTGCAAAAGGTTATATATTCCCTTTCCTTACTTTGTTAAATGAACTTACTATTCTTCTCGTTATTATTACCACTTTGTTTTTTTATAATTTTAATATAGTGATTATTATCGCAGTCGTAATTTTCCCGACCTTTATTATTTTTTATAATCTCATAAAAAGAAAAATTTCTAAGATTGGGCAAGAAATAAATGATTTAAGCCCTCAAATGGGACGACCTGTTTTTGATGTGATTTTCGGACACACCGAAGCTATTATTTCAGGTACTGAAAAGAAGTTTGTAAGTAAATTTAATTCTAAAGTAAAGAGGTCAGCTGAACTATCGGTTACCAACTCTGTATTGACTTATATTCCGCCTAAGCTGATTGAAGTTGTTATTATTATGACGTTAATGATTATTGTTATTTATGGATTAAAATTTATGGATTCAAAGGAGAGTCTTATTCAGCTATTAGGAGTGTTTGGGATAGCTGCTTATCGGATGATCCCTACGATTAATAGGATCATGGGTTCTATAATGAGTATGAAAGCTAATGTCTTTTGCCTAGAGAGGTTGAAAATTGTAAAAGAAGAACAAAACACTGTTAAACATGAAAAAATCGAATTTAAGGAATCTTTAGAATTAAAAAACATATCATTTTCGTACATGAAAGGAGAACCTATTTTAAACAAGATAAACCTAACAATTAGAAAAGGTGATAAAATAGGTTTTATAGGTAAGTCAGGGTCTGGTAAAACAACACTAATTAATTTAATACTTAGGTTTCTTACAGAAACTGAAGGTGAAATCACAATTGACGGAATAAAAATCACTGAGAATAATAAAAAATCATGGCAACAAAAAATAGGTTATGTAAAACAAGATGTATACTTAAGAGATGCTAGTTTTGCTGAAAACATCGCATTTGGATTAGAAAAAGAGGATATAAATGTTCACCTACTAAATGAAGTAATACAAAAAGCATCTCTGACTGATTTAGTTAATAATCTTGAGAATGGAGTAGATAGTCGAATAGGAGAACGTGGGTCTCAATTATCTGGTGGGCAAAGACAGAGAATAGGGATAGCAAGAGCACTTTATTTTGGGGCTGAAATTTTAGTCTTTGATGAAGCTACTTCAGCATTAGACCAAGACACAGAATTAGAAATAACAAATTCAATTCATTCACTTAATAAATCTGAACTAACAGTATTAATTATAGCACATAGACACTCTAGCCTATCCCCTTGTGATAAAATCATTGAATTAAATCAAGGTCAAATAGAGAATGAATTTTCTTATGAAGAGTTGATTTCTAAAGTAGGGTGATTAAATCTTCAAATACCCAAGAGTTCTATTTTTGAAAAAGTATTTTGTTTTCTCTTAAATTGTCCTTAATGTACGTACCTTTTATTTCGACTACTTTAGAAATCTTAGGTCATAGTTAGTTTAGCCAGTACATCAATCTTCGGAGGTTTTTCTTTGTCCAAAAATGGTTTGTTTAACCAATTTTGTGAATCTATTTTCACAAAAAGGTTAATTCTTAGAAAGGCAACTAAATTTGAGAGATACCATTTGTATTTAGCCGTTGTTTTTAATTATTTTAAGATTAAAATTGTAATTAATGCCATCCATATTTGTATCAGAACTACATTTTTACTTGTTCCAATAAATGATTTTATGTGTAAGAGCTAAGACCGTTGCAAAACCCTTGTAGTCAATTCTCTCTTTTTATATCCGTTATTTTTACCCAAAGTGAGTTAATAATAGTATGATCTTATCGGTTAAATAGCGTGATTAAATGAGTT
>CAZEGV010000032.1:0-31077 GCA_964511645.1 uncultured Cytophagales bacterium | reverse complement strand
CAAATCATCATTATTTAAATACTTTTAATGACGTATTTTATAATTAAAATGGTATGATTTAATTACTGTTTTGATACTAAGATACTTAAAAACATTAGCTCAACATAAGTGGTGGTTAGTAGCTTTTCTTAGAATTAATCTTTTCGTGAAAATAAATTTACAAGAATGATCAGCCGACCCCACTTTTAAAGAAAGAAAAACCACCTAATAAAGGGAGGTACAAGTGGTTCCGTTTTGATAACTTTACAAACAAGACTCTAAATAGTGGACTACCTAATAAATATGGGCTTATTTTTCTTAAGCCACTATTTTAATAAATTCCCTTAATTTAACCTCCATTTCTAAAGGTAGTTTAATGAAGAATGTAATCTTTCAGTATTATACCAATTAATATAATCTTCAATACTGTTGTGCAACTGCTGATAAGAAGTAAATTTAAAGCGATACAACCATTCATGCTTAATTGTTTTAAAGAAACTTTCAGCTACTGTATTATCTCAATAATTACCTTTTCTACTCATATCTTTGTGTTATTTTCCTGTTGAAAGAAAACAACATAGCCATTTTGTGAGAAGCATATTGGACACCTCTATCCGAATGAAAAATAAATCTATCAATAATAGTTCTGTTTTTTCTAGCGGTAACCCAAGCCTTCATTGTTGTATCTTCGGTTGTCATATCTTCACTTAAAGTCCAGCCTACAACTTTTCTGTCAGCCAAATCAATTATAGTGGTTAAATAGTTCCAATCATTATTTACACGGATATAAGTAATGTCAGACACCCATTTCTCCCCTAGTTTTAAACTAATAAATTCTCTAGCCAATTCATTTTTAGCTATTGAGAAAGAATGTTTTGAGTTCGTAGTTACAACATATTTCTTTCTTAAAACACTTTTTAATCCCATTTGCTTCATTAACAACCCTATGTAATAACGAGAATAAATTAAACCTTCTCTCTCTAATTTTTTTTTTTTGAATTCGGCAACTACCATATATTCGTCTACTTTCTTCAAAAATCATTCTAATTCTTTCTTTTAATTTCGCTTTAGGGCTATTTGAAACAATCAAGTCTTTAAATTTCAGCCAATGATAATAAGTTTGCTAACCCCCATACCTTGACACGTCCTCTCAACCGAATAAGTTTTTTTATTTCTTAAAATGAATTCATATCTCATTGGTCGCTCTTGGAGAAGATGCTTACTGCCTTTTTAATATATCACGGTCCATTTACCTCTCGTAATTTCTTCTTCAAGGCTTTCAATTCTAATTCTTCTACCGATCTCTCTTCTTAGAAAAATCTCCAGATTTAGTTTTAAACTCTCTTCTCCAACGTCTAATTATCTCACTATTGATGTTATACTCATCACTAAGCTCTTTTGTTGTTCTTCCTGATTTTAGCAATTCTACTACCATTACTTTAAAATCATTCTCGTACTTTTCTCTTTCCATAATTCAACTATATAAGTTACGGACTTAAAAATATCGTCACTCCATGTTAATAGCACCTTACGTGAACACAACATAGGTAATGTACCTAAGAATTAATAACGTGGTGAAACTAATCATCTAACTAATAAAACCCAAGCTTTAACAATTCCTTTCTTACCAAATGAGTAGGGAGTCCCATTACGTTATAATAAGAACCTTGAATTTCTTCAATTCCAATAAGCCCAATCCATTCTTGTATGCCATAAGAACCCGCTTTATCGAGCGGATTGTATGTTGAAACATACGACTGGATATCTTCATTCTTTAGTTTTGAAAACTTTACGTGTGTCAGACAATCAAAAGTTATTTTTTGATTATAAGTTGTTATTGTTACGCCACTTACTACTTGGTGAGTATTGTCACTTAGTGAGTTGAGCATCTTTTCGGCATCTGCACTGTCTTTAGGCTTTCCTAATACTTTTTCTTTGAGGATTACAACAGTATCCGAAGTGATATATATGTCGTCTTTATTAAGGTCGGAAAGCTGCCGAGATTTCTGGAGGGACAAAAAAGCAGCAGTGTCTTCTGCCAGGATACTGTTTGGTATGTTTTCGTTGAAGTCTATTTTTTTGACCTCAAAAGAAAAGCCGAGTTGTTTTAATAACTCGGCTCTTCTTGGTGAACTAGATGCTAGAAATAGCTTCATGTTTATTTTTCTTTACAATATTTTTTTACATCATGGTGAGCTTCTGGATCACCCAATTCGTCTGCTTTTTTGAAATCCGCACAAGCTTTTTCTATTTTCCCTAACTCTAGGTTTGTGTAACCTCTAAAGGTGTATGCGTCTTTATGAGCTTTTTCAATACTAATGAGTTTGTTGAATTCTACTAAAGCATCTTCATACTCTTCTGTTTGGTAATGCATCCAGCCTGTTTGATATAGAGCGTCAGCATATAAAGAATCTTTTGCTAAAATATCTTCCATTTCTTTAAGGGCAACTCCTTCATATCCATAGTGGTAGTTGCACATTGCTTTAAGGTAGTGAGCTTCTAAGTCGTTAGGGTTAATCTCTAAGGCTTTTTTGAAGTCAGCAATCGCATCAATGTAGTGACCTAATTCCATTTTGATTTCCGCTCTGTCAAAGTATGCCTCCTCGATGTCTGGATCTAGCTCTAGTGTCTTGTTGTAATCTGCCAATGCTTTATGCAGGTGATTGTTGTGGTGTTTGAATTCTTTAGAGACACCTTCGTTAAACTGACAATACGCACGATTGAAATATGCTCTAGCATTTTTAGGGTCTTTTTCTATTACCTTAGTAAAATCACTTAATCCTTCGTCAAATTTTTTAAGCTCTTGGTTGACTAATCCTCTGTAAAAATAATATTCATGATTGTTTGGGGTTAGCTCAAGTGCTTTATCGATATCTGCTAAAGCATGAGAGTATTGACCGCTTAAGTAGTTACATTCACCTCTTAAGTAATAAGCTTTACTTTCTTCTGGGTATTCTTTAATGATAAAAGATAAATCTAAAGCTGCTCCTCTGTAATCTTTTTTAGTGATTTTAATATTACTAAGTTCATAGTGAGCAGATTTTTTCATTTTTTTAGGAATTTCTCTTGATCTAGTAGCTTGTATAAAATCGCTAGAAGCTAGTTCGTACTCCTTAAAATATTTATGAATTAAAGCTCGCTGATAAAAAGCCTTACCGTATTGAGCGTTGTTTTCAATTATCTCTGTTAATAGCTCTTTTGCTTCAACTCTTTTTAGTCGATGCATCAAATCTAATGCCGTTTGATATTTTGTGTCGTTATCATTCGAAAAACCAAGTATGCTAAAGCTTAGCATCAAGAGAAAGAATATGTGTTTCATTTTTTTTTGATTAAGTTTTTATAAAATTAAGGTTAAGAGAGTCTAATTACAAATTTTCATCTCATTTTATTTATTTACTATTCAAGAAGCTTGCCAAAATTCTATTTTTGGCTGTGGATAATAAAGTATAAGCCATTTTTGATGAATAATAAGATATGTGTTATATTTGTGCAGTTTATTAGGATTAATATAAAATATAAGGGTATTGGATTTATTTGAAAAGATATTAACAGACAGGGGGCCTTTGGGAAAACATTCTAAAGTGGCTCATGGTTATTTTACTTTCCCTAAATTAGTAGGTGATATTGGACCTCATATGAGTTTTAGAGGAAAGCCAGTGTTGAACTGGAGTTTAAATGATTATTTAGGCTTAGCAAACTTGCCAGAAGTAAGAGAGGCTGATGCTCAAGGTGCAAAAGACTGGGGTTTAGCTTATCCTATGGGTGCTAGAATGATGTCTGGTAATACTGATTTACACGAAAAGATAGAAGAAGAGTTGTCTGATTTTGTTAAAAAAGAAGCGACTATCTTGTTGAACTTTGGTTATCAAGGGATTATGTCGACAATTGACGCTTTGGTAGACCGTAAAGATGTAATTGTTTATGACTCGGAGTGTCATGCTTCAATTGTAGATGGAGTAAGACTGCACCAAGGAAAGAGATTTGTTTATGCACATAATAATCTAGAGAAACTTGAGAAGCAATTAGAACGAGCTACCAGATTAATAAAAGAAACTGGCGGGGCTATTCTTGTGATTACCGAAGGAGTTTTTGGTATGTCGGGTAATCAAGGTGATCTTAAAGGTGTAGTTGCTCTTAAAAAGAAATTCAATTTCCGTGTTTTGGTAGATGACGCACATGGTTTTGGTACCTTAGGTACTACAGGTGCAGGTGCGGCAGAGGAGCAAGGAGTAATGGATGAGATAGATATTTACTTTTCAACTTTTGCTAAGTCAATGGCTGGAATAGGAGCATTTATCTCTTCTAACGAGCAGGTAGTTGATTATTTGAGGTACAATACTAGGTCTCAGATATTTGCAAAATCTCTTCCTATGCCTTTGGTAGTTGGTATGAGGAAACGTTTAGAATTACTACGCACTAGACCAGAGCTTAAAGCTAAGTTGTGGGAGAATGTGGATGCATTACAAAAAGGCTTAAGAGCAAAAGGTTTTGATTTAGGAACGAGTAATACATGTGTTACCCCAGTTGTACTTAAGGGTACAGAGACAGAGGCTGCCAGAATGATTATGGACTTAAGAGAGTATTATGGAATATTCTGTTCAGTAGTGATTTATCCAGTAGTTCCTAAGGGTATTATGATGCTAAGGCTAATACCGACTGCAGCCCATAGCCTAGACGATGTATCTCGTACAATTGATGCTTTTGAAGAAGTTCAAACTAAATTGAAAGAAGGATATTATAATCAAGCTTTTACAGAAGTAGAAGTTAATTAAAAAAAAAGACATTAAATGTTTCGTTATCAATATATTATTTATATATTTAAAAAAACAAACGCTATTATTAACCATAAAAAACACACAATTGATGAAAAAGTTTGAAGAAATTAAAGGACTTATATTAGGATTAGAAGATGATTTTGATAAATTTTATTCTAAAGAAAATCAAGCAGCTGGTACTCGTATCAGAAAAGGAATGCAAGATCTTAAAGGTATAGCACAAGATGTACGTATCGAGGTTCAAAACATCAAAAATAAAAAATAGGATTTAATCTTAATTTTTTATAATTTTTAAAAAAGGGAGTACACTTGTACTCCCTTTTTTATTGCTAAAATTTAACTTGGTATAAGTAAAGTGATTTCAAAAGATACTATAGAGAGGATAAGGGATGCTATTGATATAGTAGAGCTAGTAGGGGAGTATGTAGTGCTTAAAAAATCAGGGTCTAATTATAAGGGCTTAAGCCCGTTTACGACTGAAAAAACACCATCTTTTGTGGTTTCTCCTGCCAAAAATATTTTTAAATGCTTTAGTTCAAGCAAAGGAGGAGATGGCTTGTCTTTTATAATGGAGTTAGAAGGGTTCTCTTATCCCGAAGCTTTAAAATTTTTAGCTAATAGATACAGTATAGAAATTGAAGAAACAAAAGCTTCTCCAGAAGAAATACAGCAAAGAACAGAACGAGAAAGCTTACATATCGTTTTAGACTTTGCAAAAGAACTGTATAAGAAAAATTTAACAGAAACAGAAGAGGGGAAATCTATAGCTTTAAGTTACTTTAAAGAAAGAGGTTTCTCTAGTGAAACTATCGCTTCATTTGATTTGGGTTATGCTTTGGATCAGTGGGATGCATTAATGAAAGAGGCAGATAAGAAGCAATATCAATTAGAGTTTCTTAAGAATGCAGGCTTGGTGTTAACCAATGATAAAGGCAGGACTTATGACAGGTTCAGAGGTAGAGTAACTTTCCCTATACACAATACAGCAGGTAGAGTGATTGCTTTTGGGGCTAGGATTCTGACTAATGATAAGAATCAGCCGAAGTATATTAATTCACCAGAAACAGATGTATACCATAAGAGTAATGTTTTATATGGTATTTATCAGGCAAAAACAGCTATCAGGAACAAAGACAATTGTTACCTAGTTGAGGGTTATACTGACGTTATTTCTCTTTACCAGGCCGGAGTTAAAAACGTAGTAGCATCTTCTGGTACGGCACTAACAAAAGAACAGATTTTATTAGTAAAACGATATACAAATAATATAACAGTACTATATGATGGAGATAGTGCAGGTATAAAAGCCTCTTTGCGAGGGATTGATATGATTCTGGAGCAAGGGATGAATGTTTCTGCGGTAGTTTTTCCTGAAGGGGAAGATCCTGATAGTTATGTTCGGAAGTTGGGAGGAGAGGCTTTTGGGAATTATTTAGAATCTTCTAAAAAGGATTTTATTACATTTAAAACATCATTATTTTTAGAGGATGTTAAAAGTAATCCTATTGAAAAAGCAAAAATAATTACAGATATAGTTGCCAGCATTGCGAAGATACCAAATGGAATACAGCGAGCAGTATTTTTTAAGCAGTGTAGTAATTTATTAGAGATAGAAGAAAGCGTCTTGATTAGTGCGTATAATAAAATTGTTATACAAGATAGGCGTAAAAAGTCAATACAAAAAGCAAGAGAAGAAGATTTAGATACCGAAAAAGAGGAGTCTGTAAAAGAATTACCTCCAGTTGAAATCCTTGACCATGAACTAGCAGGAATGCTTGAGATGGAAAAAGAAATGTTAAGGATTTTGTTGTCTTATGGGAATGTACGCACAGATGATGATGAATATTTAGGCGTATATATCATTAGGGAGTTAGAAGATGTGAAGCTATATGATGAAACCTGTAAGCAAATAATTGAAGAGCTTAAAGAGAGCTATGAAAATGGGGTCTCTTTTGTGGAGAGAGAGTTTACCAATCATGAAAATGAAAAAATAAAGAATTTGTCAATAGATCTTCTTACTACTCGTTATGAAGTAAGTCCTAAATGGGCGGATAGCTTTCAGATTTATGTAACAGAAGAGACTGATAAGCTAGAAGAAGTAGCCATACAGACGATTAATAGATTGAAACTACGAAAAATCCGTTTAATACTGAGAGAGGTAGAAGATAGGCTTAAAAAAGTAAAAGAAGGAGATGATATTGATGAAATATTACATGAACATATCGTTTATAAACAAATGGAAATAGCATTGGCGAAATTATTGGGAAACGTTACTTTTTTGTGAAATGAAGGTGTTAATTATTTTCCCTAGAGTTCCTTATCCTCATAGAGATGGTGGAGCAATTGCTATGCATCAAATGATAAAAGGACTGTTTGGACAAGGACTGGATTTAACTTTATTTTTCCTTAATACCTCCAAACATTATATTGAGCATGACATCATTAGACAACAGTACGGTGAGTACGGAGATGTACATGTCGAGGATATTGAAAACAAAATAACGGTATTAGGAGCTTGTTGTAATTTATTTACCAATGGCTCATATCACATTACAAGGTTTGATGATGAACAGGTTCATAGAGTGTTATCGACCCTAGTCAAAGGGGGAGATTTTGATGTTATTCATTTTGAAGGCTTACAAACTACTCCTTATCTCGAAACCATAAAAAAACTAAATAAAGGGAAGTGTGTATTGCGTCAGCACAATATAGAACACCTGATTTGGGAGAGAAATGCAGAGAATTCTTCTTTTCTGAAAGGAAAGTATTTGAAATTACTAGCTAGTAGGCTAAAGAAATATGAACTAGATATTTTATCTAAAGCAGATGCTATTGTCTCTATAAGTGACGTAGATACTGTTTTTTTTAAAAAGCATAATAAAAATGTATACACTGCCACTACTGGGGTTTCTGTTGTGGATGTTGTGAATATACCCGTAGAGACCAGAAGCGTATGTTACCTAGGCTCTATGGATTGGATGCCTAATCAAGAAGGTGTGAAGTGGTTTTTGTCAAAAGTTTGGGAAGAAGTTTTATCAAAAGACCCTGAGTTTAAATTTTATTTGGCAGGAAGAAATTTCCCAAAATATTTTTTTGAGTTAGAAAAAAAGTATAAAAACGTTAAGGTGATAGGAGAGGTAGAGAATGCCGTTGATTTTTTAGCATCCAAGGAGATTTTGATAGTGCCGCTATGGGCAGGGAGTGGGGTTAGAATCAAAATATTAGAAGGGATGAGTTTAGGTAAGTACGTTGTAACCACTACAATTGGTGCAGAGGGTATTCCCGTTGTAGACAAAGAAAACATCAGAATAGAAGATGAGGTTAAACTTTTTGCGGAAGCAATTGTCAATAAGGAGAGCTATTCCGATATTTCTAATAATGCGAAAGCTTTTATTAGGGAAAAGTTTGATAATAATGTAATTTCGCAGGGACTCATACGTTTTTATCAGAACATTGAATAATAAACCTAATATATTGATGGTGATGACTAGGTTTCCATATCCTACGGATAAAGGAGATAAGTTACGTGCCTACTACCAAGTTCAAGAACTGTCAAAGAAGTTTAATGTTTACTTACTGTCAACAGTAAGCAGTAAGGTTTCTAAAAAAGATATTGCTGAACTTAAAAAGTACTGCCAATTGGTAGAAGTTTTCTCGCTCTCTGCTTTCCAAGTATATTTTTCTTTGTTGAGGGCAGTCTTTTCTTCTTTGCCTTTTCAATCGTATTATTTTTTTAATAAAAGGCTAAAAAAAAGATTAGGAAATTTAATTGAAGAAAAAAACATAGAATTGGTTTATGTACAGTTAATTAGGTCGTTCTTAAATATTCCTTTTGGGTATAACTGTAAGTATTATTTAGATTATATGGATGCATTTTCTTTAGGAATGAAGAAACGAGCAGAACACACGAAGTTTCCGCTGAAGCTGATAGTAAAGGCAGAGCAGAAAAGACTAGAGTATTTAGAAAGAAAAGTAGCTTATTATTTTCATGGTACATCAATCATAACAGAGCAAGACGCAAAAGTACTCGAAGGTTTTGTGCCTACTGAGATTGACGTTGTCCCTAATGGAATAGACGAACGTTTTTCTATATCGGAAGAACCAGTTAATAAAGATATAGATATTGTGTTTGTAGGGAATATGGGGTATTTTCCTAATGTGCTAGCATGTAAGTATTTGGGGAAAGAAATTGTGCCTGTTCTTCAAAATGAAATTGCAAAATTAAGCACTTACTTGGTAGGAACTGACCCTGCTCCTCAAGTAAAGGCCTTACAAAGTAAAAACATAAAAGTTACAGGCAGAGTAGCAGAGGTTCAGCCTTATTTGTGCCGGTCTAAGGTGTTTGTAGCACCTATGTACGCAGGTCAAGGAATGCAAAACAAAATATTAGAAGCCATGTCGATGGGATTACCTGTTTTGACAACACCTTTGGCAGCATCAGCTTTTAAGGATTTAGATTCTTCGGGTATTATTGTTTGCAAAAAAATCGAAGATTTCATTATTCAAATTAAAATTTTATTGAATGATGCAGAATTAAGAAAAGAACTGGGTGAGAAATCTATTTCGTATGTAGAGAGCTATTACAGGTGGAATACGGCAACAGCTTCTTTATTAGATAAATTTGAAAGATTGATTGAATCAAATCATAGAGTATGAGCGACATAAAACTAGATAGTATAGAGGATGCTTTAGAAGACCTAAAGCAAGGGAAGGTAATCATTGTTGTAGATGATGAAGATAGAGAGAATGAGGGTGATTTTGTAACGGCAGCGTCTAATGTTACTCCTGAGATAGTTAACTTTATGGCGAGATATGGTAGAGGCTTAATCTGTGCACCTTTAACAGGAGAAAAGTGTGATGAATTAGGTTTAGACTTAATGGTAACGAATAATACGGTTTTACATGCTACACCTTTTACTGTATCGGTAGATTTAATAGGGAAAGGCTGTACTACGGGGATTTCTGCTTCGGACAGATCCAAAACAATTCATGCTTTAGTAGATTCAGTTACCAAAGCAGAAGATTTAGGAAGACCAGGTCATATTTTTCCTTTGAGAGCTAGAAAAGGTGGAGTGTTAAGAAGAGCGGGACATACAGAGGCAAGTGTAGACTTGGCTCGTTTGGCTGGTTTAGAGCCTGCGGGAGTATTAGTTGAAATTTTGAATGAAGATGGTACAATGGCTAGACTTCCAGAATTGAAAAAAATTGCTCAAGAACACGATTTAAAAATCATTACAATTAAAGACTTAATTGAATATAGGTTAGAAAAAGAAACACTAATAAAAAGAGAGACTCAGGTAATTACTCAAACCAAATGGGGTGAATTCGAAATGATTGCTTATAGACAAATTACTACTGATGATGTACATATTGCTTTCAAAAAAGGATCGTGGACAAAGAAAGACGAAATTCTTGTAAGAGTACAAGCCTCAAATATAGCTGGAGATGTTTTTTCAGCACTCTTATCTGATAGTGGCTCTCAATTGGGTTGCGCCTTAAAGAAGGTTCAAAAAGAAGGAAAAGGAGTTGTTGTGTATATCAATGACAATGCAAGCTCTAGCGAGTTACTTACTCAGATTAAGGCTTTTGATAAACAAGTTATTCAAGACGGGAAGGATAAGGTGACATATAAGCAAGATACTAGAGATTACGGTGTAGGAGCTCAGATTTTAAGAGATTTAGATGTAAGAAAAATTAAATTAATTAGTAATAGTCCTAAGAAAAGAGCAGGTCTACTGGGTTATGGCTTAGAAATTGTAGAGTCAGTACCAAATGAGGAGTGCTAAATGATGAAAAAGTTATACATAGGCTTATTGATTTGTTTTTCGACAGTTGTCGTTGAAGCACAGCAATACTCCAGTAAAGTATGGCATTTTGGGGAGATTTTAACAAAAGATTCTAGCATTCAAAGAGGGAAATTATACTACTCATTTGACGAAGAGTATGTACATCTTCAAAGCCCCGTCAAACAAAAGGTGTTTCATCCAAAAGACATTATAGAATTTAGATTTACAGATTCGCTTACCAATAGGTATAGAATTGTTAGGACAATGCATTATCAATCTTCAAATGGATTTGATATGCCTGGTTTTTTTGAGATTTTATTAGATAGTAATGTTTTTTTGTTAAAAAGAGAATACATATCTTCCTATGTAACAACTGATGGGATAAGTGGTTTTGCAACACATCGAGAAGTAGAAGAATTTGATTATTTTTATAAGGACAACGAAAAGTTGAAATTCTTGAATACACGCCCTAAAAAAATATATATAATTTTTGGAACTTATGCAGGGCAAATGAAAGTTTATATTAAACAAAATAGGTTACACACGTACTCTGAAAAAGATTTAATTCAAATCATGAAATATTACAACGAACTTTTATCAATATGAGCCAACCAGTAATAGTAGTAACCAATGATGATGGCATTACCTCAAATGGGATTAAAAATCTTGTAGAAGTTGCAAAAGAATTTGGTAAGGTACTTGTAGTAGCACCAGATAAAGGACAGTCAGGGATGGGGCATGCGATAACAATCGGGCAAGTGCTTCGTCTGATTCCTTATTATGGATTTGGAGAAGAAGTAGAGGCTTACCAATGTACAGGAACTCCCGCAGATTGTGTAAAATTTGCTAAAAATCATTTATTAAAGGATTCACCGCCAGATTTGGTATTGAGCGGAATTAATCACGGGAGTAATACAAGTATTTCGGTTGTTTATTCTGGGACGATGAGTGCAGCATTGGAGGCTGCTATTGATGAGATGCCAGCTATAGGTTTTAGTTTGTGCGATTATGAAACTTCGGCTAATATGGATCATGTTTTACCTCATATGCGTCAGATTATATCTTCTGTATTAGAGAAGGGAATTACGAAAGGAATTGCTTTGAATGTAAATTTTCCAGCATTGAGCAATGAGCCTATAAAAGGGATTAGAGTATCTCGACAAGCAAAGGCTTCTTGGGAAGAAATATTTGCAGAAAGAGAAGATCCTCATGGAGGAAAGTATTTTTGGTTAGGAGGTAATTTTAATAACTATGATTTGAGTGAGGATACAGATGAGTGGGCTGTAGAGAATAATTACACTTCCGTTGTGCCTTGCCATTTTGACATGACTGCATATAAGGATATAGATAAACTTAAAGCATGGGATTTGTAAGTGTCTTTTATGTAACAAGCCTATGATATAGTGCTGATTTTATGTATATACTATATAATTATAATTTAAGATTGTGATCTTCTTTGCGTACAAAAAATAAAGAATAATGTCGTCTAAAAAAGTAGTGTTTAAAAATCATTCAGGAATAGAGTTAAGCGGTAGATTAGATTTTTCGGATGTCGATACAGGAAAATTCGCCTTATTTGCTCACTGTTTTACTTGTAACAAAACACTTAATGCAGTTCGCAATATAACGAAAGAGCTAGTTAAGAATGGTTTTAGTGTACTTCAGTTTGATTTTACGGGCTTAGGTGATAGTGATGGTGTATTTGAAGATACTACCTTTTCTGGTAATGTAGATGATATTATAGCTGCCGCTTCATTTTTGGAAAAAGAGTATAAAAGTCCATCATTATTGATAGGACACTCTTTGGGAGGTTCGGCAGTAGTTTTTGCCGCATCTAAGATAACTTCTGTTAAAGCATTTACAACAATAGGTTCACCTTCTACACCTTCCCATGTTAGCCACTTGTTTAGGAGTAGTTTAGAAGAAATAAAATCATCGGGAGAGGCTTTGGTTAATATTGGGGGTAGAGATTTTAAAATAAAAAAAGAATTTGTAGAAGATATAGAGCGAGTGTCATTACTGAACACGCTTAAGGAAATGAGAAAATCATTTTTGATTATGCATTCTCCTCAAGATACAACAGTAGGGGTAGAGAGTGCAGCAGCAATGTATAGTGTTGCTCACCATCCTAAAAGTTTTATTTCGCTCGATAATGCAGATCATTTATTACATAATAAAGAAGATTCAGTGTATGCTGGAGAAGTAATAGCTGCATGGGCAAAAAGATATGTGTAACCTTGGGATGAGGGATAACCTGAAGGAAAACAATGTACTTACTCAATGGGTAGATGAGCATTCGGACTATCTGTATAGTTATGCATTGAGTCGGATTTCGAATCAAGAATTGGCAAAAGACTTTGTACAAGATACTTTTTTTTCTGCCAAAAAGGGGTTTAAGAAATTTAAAAAAGAAAGCTCAGAAAGAACGTGGTTAACATCTATTCTTAAAAATAAAATTATAGATTATTTTAGAAAAAAATCTACAACAATGGAAATGACGGGAAAAGACGAAACGTATTTTGACCCAACAGGGAGTTGGCAATATAGCCAACGACCTAAAAATTGGGATACGGGTTTTTTTACTGAGATAGAAAGAAAAGAATTTAGGCAGTCGTTGACAGGGTGTTTATCTAAGCTAAGCAAGAAGTCGTCTAATGTTTTTTGGCTAAAGAATATTGATGGATTATCTTCTTCAGAAATTTGTAAGGAATTAGGGATTTCATCGTCTAATTATTGGGTGATAATGCATCGATCTAAGCTAGACTTAAGAGCTTGTATGGAGAAAATTTGGATGTCCAAAACAAATTAAATAAAAAATGAATTGTGAAAAAGCAACATTACTAACAACTAAAGCATCAGAAATTGATTTAACTTTTTTAGAGAAATTGTCACTAAGAGTTCATTTATTGACTTGTAAATATTGTGAGTCTTTTGCCAAGCAAAATAAAGCAATAGATGTAGCATTGAATGAAATGAAAGAAAAAGAGGAAGTCATGCTGACTATGGAGGAAAAGGAAGTGATTAAAAAGGGAGTGATGTCAGAATAAGTTGAGATGCAAAAGGGATTGCAGCGGCATCCTTTTTTGTTTTTTTGTGTCGCATTGAGCTTGCCGAAATATAGAACGAAAAAACAAAAAAGATATAGCGTAAAGCCCGACCTAGAGGGAGAACGTAGCAGAGCGAAGTGAAAACCGAGAGGGTTTGCCCTTATTTTTAGTTTAATAAACAAGTCGATGCTTTGGCTTGCCAATAAAATCAAATACTTTTGGGTTATGGAAGAAGAAATAGACTCATCAGGATTATTACAAATTAATAGACCAAGACCAATTGTTGAAGAAATGGAAATGATTTCTTGTGACAAGAATATGCACCCAGAGGAGGCTGTGGATTTTTTGGCAGATGGAAAAAATGTTTTAATCGAAGACTATTTCGGTACAGGGCTTCAAGTACTGAAAGAGCTATCTGTACGGCTTAAGTACAAGTTTGACGGAAGTACTTTTCAAGGACAACGAGAGTATAGAGAGGTATATAGAGAGTATTCTAATCATTTATTTCTTATTATTGATAAGAATAAATTAAGGGTTAAAAAATCTCCAGAGATTGGTTGGCTTCAAACGCTTTACCCAGATGTAGAAAATTTTATTCTTTCTTTTCCTCAAGTGCAAGGGCTTAATAGTTCTTGGCAATGGCACGAAAACGGAGTGAATATTCCTATGTTGCGTAATAAAATCAAGCCTTTTTACGGAGTTTATTTTCCGAATAGGTTTGAGCATTTACAATTGTTTGATAATTGGCTTAAGCGGTATGAGGGAGCAAAGAAAACGGCAATAGATGTTGGGATTGGTTGTGGAGTACTGGCTCTTCAAATGACAAAGTATGGTTTTCAGAAAGTATATGGGACAGATACTAATCCTAATGCAATTGTAGGGATGCAAATGTATATGGAAGGTACGAAGTTGGCAAGAAAAATAGATTTGGCTCACGGAAGTCTGTTTGCAGATAATAAAAAGAAAACTGAATTGATCGTTTTTAATCCGCCGTGGCTTCCTGCTACTCAAGATTTGGATCAGCTAGACGAAGCTATTTATTACCCGAAAGATTTATTTTCAAACTTTTTTGAAGAAGCAGTCAATCACTTGACCAAAGACGGTAGACTTGTGATGTTGTTTTCTAACTTGGCTAAAATCACTGGAGTGACAGAGACTCACCCAATAGAGGAGGAGTTGGCTACAGGAGGAAGGTTTAAGAAATCTTTATTATTACACAAAAAAGTAAAACTAGCCTCTAAAGACACCAAAAGAAATCAAAACTGGAGAGAAGAAGAAGTGGTAGAGCTTTGGGTGTTGGAACTAATCGATAAAGAATAATGTTTTGAAATAGTGCAAAAGAAACATTATTAATTCTGTTTCCTATTTGCATTCTGTATATTTACAGAATAATGTTCTGAAATAATTATATTAGAATGAAGTTTGAAGAAATAAAAAATAAAATAGAAGCTTATCAAGCAGAAGGGAAAAAGTTATTTACTTCTTCATCCTTTCAGTCTCATAGTATTGTATTGTTACATATATTAAGTAGGATTGACAAAAGTATACCTATATATTTCATCAATACAGGTTATCACTTTCCAGAGACAATTGCTTTTAGGGACAAAATAAGCGAAGATTTTGGTCTAAATTTGGTAGACTTAATACCGGGCACTCCCAAAAACATGCAGATTAATGCACAAGGAAGATTGTTGTATACATCTGACCCTGACTATTGTTGTTACCTCAACAAGGTTTCTCCAATGGATAAGGTTTTGGTAGAGCATGATATTTGGATAAATGGTGTGAGAGCCGACCAAAGTGCTACACGTAAAGTGATGAAAATAGAGCAGCCAGCTCCACATAACACAATGCGATTTCATCCTGTGCTAGATTGGAACAGTAAGATGATTTATGATTACCAAAAAGAATACAACTTACCAGAGCATCCATTAGTACAAAAAGGATATTTGAGTATTGGTTGCGAACCCTGCACACGTAAATTTGACCTTGAAATGCAAGAACGTGAAACAAGGTGGTACGGAATGAATAAAGTCGAGTGTGGTTTACATACAGAGTTGATTAAAAAATAATTAGAGATGAAAGTATTAGTAACTGGTGGTGCCGGATATGTAGGTTCAGAATTAGTTTATCAACTGTCACAGTTGGATCAAGTAAAAGAGATACTTGTGTACGATAACCTAAGTAATCGTAATTATAACTTATTCATTAGCCATAGTAACTTGATGCGCAATGACAAAGTTAAATTTGAAAAAGGAGACTTGTTAGACTCTAGGAAGCTACGGAAAGCAATGGATGGAGCTGATGTCGTTTATCATTTGGCAGCAAAGGTAAATATTGCTGAAGAACACCAAGATTCTTATGCATTTGAGCACACCAATCATTGGGGAACAGCCGAAGTAGTATATGCTGCCGAAGAAGCCAACGTCAAGCATTTTATTTATTTAAGTAGCACAGGAGTTTATGGTTTTTCTAATAGTGGAGAAGAGTTAACAGAGGGGTCTCGCCTTAATCCACGTACCCATTACGCCATTTCTAAGATGAGAGGAGAGGAGCATGTTTTGAGATTGTCCGACAAGCTAAACGTAGTTGTATTGCGTGCTAGTAGTGTTTACGGTTATAGTCCAGCCATTAGGTTTGACTCTGTAATTAATAATTTTTTATTCGAGTCTCACTTCAATAACCACATTTCTATACATGGGAGCGGGAAGCAAATGCGGTCATTTGTTCATCTTAATCATGTAGTGAAAGGCATGATTAGAGTCGTACAAGGTGATGTAGAAAGCGGAGTTTACAATTTAGTACAACGCAACGCATCTATCCTTGATTTGGTGGATACCTTCAAAGCACTTTATCCAAGCCTAGAATTTATATTTATCAACCAACATATAGGGTTAAGAAACTTGCAAGTAAACCTTAATACCAAATTTGATAAATATTTAACATTTGACAGAAAAATAGAACTCCATGATGACATCGTTAAGATGACCAATAGAGCATTTAGTTTTTAATATAAGAATGTTTGGGGCTTCCCTCACTCGCTAAAAAAGCTCGTGAGGTCGGGCTATTCGTTCCCAATCTTCCCGATGAAAAATCGGGAAGGATTTCCACTGCTACCCCTAAGCCGACCTTTCTACTATAATCAAAATAGTTAGGTATTATTTAAGTATTCCTAAAATTAAGCCTAACTTGTGGGATTACAACGAAATTAAAAGAAAAGGTATGTCATTTGACTCATTAGGATTATCAGAGAATTTATTAAAAGCAATTGCTAAAAAAGGGTACACAAAACCATCAGTGATACAAACCAAAGCAATTCCTGAAATCTTAAAAGGAAAAGATGTTATGGCATCAGCACAAACAGGAACTGGAAAAACAGCAGGTTTTGTGTTACCAATTTTACAAATCATTGCCAAAAAAGACACAGGTAAAAAGAGAAAAATAAAATCCCTTATTTTAACTCCTACTAGAGAACTTGCCGCTCAGATTTTTGAAAACATAAAAGAATACAGTGCCTTCCTACCCGAAATAAAATCAATGGTGATGTTTGGTGGAGTGGCAGCTAACCCACAAATTGACCTCTTACGCAAAGGAGTTGATATCTTAGTAGCAACACCTGGGCGATTATTAGATTTACATAACCAAGGGATGCTATCACTTGCCGATATAGAAGTATTTGTCCTAGACGAAGCAGACAGAATGCTTGACATGGGGTTTGTAAGAGATATTAATAAAATCATGGAGTTCTTACCGAAAAGACGTCAAAATTTAATGTTTTCGGCGACCTTCTCTAAAGATATAAAAAGACTAGCCAACGGGATTTTACAAAATCCAATATCGGTAGAAGCAGCTCCTCAAAACACTACAGCAGATCGTGTAAATCAAACGATGTACAGAGTAGATAAAGGAGCTAAAACTTCTTTAACAATCAAATTGATATCAGAAGGTAAGTGGGAGCAAGTTCTGATTTTTACTAGAACCAAGCACGGAGCTAATCGACTGAGCGAAAAATTGAATAAAAAAGACATTACGTCTGCGGCTATTCACGGGAATAAAAGCCAAAATGCGAGAACAAAAGCATTGGCAGGGTTTAAGGATGGATCAATAAGAGTCTTGGTAGCAACGGATATAGCAGCAAGAGGTTTGGACATTCCGTTACTTCCTTACGTGATTAACTATGAATTACCTAATATAGCCGAAGATTATGTACACAGAATTGGACGTACAGGTCGTGCAGGGGCTAGTGGTGATGCTATTTCTTTAGTTAGTGTAGATGAAGTGGAATATTCTAAGAGCATTGAGAAATTACTCAAAATGAAGTTTGACCTAAAAACTATTGAAGGATTTGAACCTCAAAACAACACTCCAGAGAAAGAAGACAAACCTAGCTACAAAGGTAGCAGAGGTGGTGGTGGCTATAAAGGTGGTGGAAATAAGTCGGGGAGTAGCAGTAATAGAGGAAGAAGAAATAATAGTGGTGGCGGAAGACGTTAGTACTCAGAAACTTCTTTAAGCATACTTCTGTAACGAGAGAATAAGTTAGCTCGTGATATGTAACCAACATACTTGTCTCCATCAAGCACAACAATATTAAACTCACTGCTTTTCTGTATTTTGGTTGCAATGGTTTCCATTGTATCGTTTTTGTCAGCAGTTACACGAGGGAATTCCATAAGTTCTATCACTGTAGTTTTTTCATACTGACTAGTGTCAAACATTATCTTACGAATCCTATCTAAAGATACAGAACCTAAAAACACACCTTCTTGATTAACGATAGGATAAGTGTTACAATTTGATGTCGAAATTTCTTTTACAAGTTGTCCTAAAGTGTCGCTAGGGTTTATTTGTGCAAAATTAGTCTCTAATATATCATTAACATTCATTTGCATCAATAAATTCTGATCAGCATGATGGGTCATTAACTCCCCTCTTTTAGCAAGCTGAATGGTATAGACATTATTCTTTTCAAAAATTCTTACTGTTACATAAGAAATCCCTGCCACAATCATAATTGGCATAAACAAACCATAACCATGAGTGATTTCACTAATTAAGAATATGCCAGTAAGTGGAGCGTGCAACACTCCAGCAATAAGTCCTGCCATAGCAACTAATGCCGAATTACTAGGTGATATTTTAGCGATATTAAAATAGTCGGTGATTTTAGCAAAAAATAAGCCCGAGTTTGCACCAATAAATAATGTAGGGGCAAATATTCCGCCAATTCCACCAGCGTTAAAGGTAAGTGCAGTAGCAATAGATTTGAGCATTATTACAGAAAAAAATAAGGCAATAATAACAATGATATTATCTTGAAAATTCTCAAAAAGACTGTTTTTAAACAAATAACTATAATCACCATTTAGACTCATGTTGATAGATTCATAACCTTCTCCGTAGAGAGATGGGAATATGAATATCAAACCACCCAAAAGGAATGCACCAATGATGAATTTGTAACGCTGTTTAGTTAGTTTGTCAAAAACAGTATTGGTGAATACGTAAGTTCGTGTAAAATGTACCGCCATCAAGCCAGTAAATATCCCTAAGCCAATATAATAAGGAACTTCATCTATTGCAAAATCACTTGTGAGTGTAAACGGATATAAAACATCTCCACCCCAAAACCAAAAAGACGTAAGATAACCTGTAAGGGATGCAAATAAAATTGGCGTAACTGATCGAGTAGTTAAATCAATCATAATAACCTCTAAAGCAAAGACAACCCCCGCAATAGGGGATTTGAAAATAGCAGACATCGCAGCAGCACTGGCACAGCCAAGTAATAAAGCTTTTTCTCTTTTTGTGAGGTGAAATAATTTCGCAAAATTGGCACCGATAGCACCACCTGTAGCTACGGTAGGTCCTTCTAACCCAGCAGAACCACCAAAACCAACAGTTAAGGCACTGGTGATAATAGAAGAAAAAGTGTCGTGAATTTTCATTACCCCTCTATTTTTGGATATGGCGTAAAGTACTGAAGGAATACCATGTCCAACTTTTTGTCGGAGGATATATTTCATAAAAATAATTGCAAGAAAAATTCCTATGGCAGGAAATACAAAATACCAATAGTTATTTACATCCGTAGGAATGTTATTATGGATTAAGCTTTGTATGAGATGTACAGCATTTTTGATAATTACTGCCCCAATCCCAGACAAAAGTCCAACTATAACACTTAGTACGGTTAATAAATGGTCAGCTTGGATGTGCTTTCTACTCCAGATATTAAATTTTATAATTCCTCGACTCATTATTGTTATGATGTTAGTACATCATTTTTTGATAGTGGTATTTCAAATATTCTGTGAATGTATTCAATCCAAAAATAGAATGTTATCTTATTGTTAAATATTTTATTTAATTATTACATTTTTGTTGAAGTAAAACTACTTGTCGGTAGAAGCTTTTTGTTTATCTATTTAATTATTAGTTGATTTTTTTAGTATTTTTTCTCGTGAAACACCTAATTTACAAGCAGTAAACCCACTTTTTTGTAAAAATTTAAAATGTTTTTTTTTGAACTATCAATATTCTATATTATTTGGTGTTTTTTTGTGTTATGGAAAAGTTTTCGAAATATTTATTTGATTCATTATTGAATCAGTCATTTGTAAAAATGACTTTAAGCAAGACATATAGTAAATCGGGGGAGTTAAAAAATGTTTATGTGAGAAAGGTTTTTATAAAAGATGAAAATCGATATTCTTTTACTTATCGTTATGAGACCAATGACCAAGTAAAAAATTATACGAAAGATGAGGCAATAACAGTAGTTGAAATATTGTTAAAAAAAACGTTTAAATCCGCTACATTATTTTTAGAAAAAGAGACTATTTTTTTTCAGCAATCTAAAAAGGATAAATATTTAATTAGAAAAGAAAAAATCGAGAATGAAACAATGGACACTAGTCATGATAAGCAGAAAATAAAAAGAGTGTCACTTGACCGTCCATATCTCCGTTATTTGGGTGTAAGTACTAAAGAAGGACAGTTAGTGCCGAGTATGGCAGATAAGTACCGTCAGATAAATAAATTTCTGGAAATCATAGAAGGACTTATCCCTAAAAACACTAGCACACCATTTACCGTAATTGATATGGGTTCAGGTAAAGGTTATTTGACTTTTGCTTTATACGATTATTTGGTAAATGTATTACAGGTAAAAGCTCAGGTACTGGGGGTAGAGCTTCGGGAGTCTTTAGTGAATCAATGCAATGCCATAGCAAAAGATTGTGATTTTAAAGGCTTGAGTTTTGAAGCAGATTATATCCAAAACATAGAAGTAGCGGAATTAAATATGCTCATTGCTCTACATGCTTGTGATACAGCTACTGATGATGCATTATATAAAGCGATTACAGCTAAGGCAGATATTGTAGTTTGTGCTCCTTGTTGTCACAAGCAAGTCCGTCAGCAATTAAAAGGTATTTCATTTGAAGACCCGCTACTTAAACACGGAATTTATAAAGAGCGGACCTTTGAGATGGTTACAGACACCATTAGGGCTTTGTTATTGCAAGATAATCAATACAAAACCAAGGTTTTTGAATTTATCTCTTCTGAGCATACGCATAAGAACGTGATGATTGTAGGAGAAAAATCCAAAGAAAAATTAACTAGAACAAATGAAAAGATAGCGGAGATTAAATCTCGTTATAAAATCAAATCACAATACTTGGAAGAGCTTCTAAATAGAGAATAATACCATATTATAGTTTATTTGTACATCGTTGGAAATTTCTCGGGATTAACTTCCGTCATCATTTCGTATACCCAGTCAAAGATGTCGTCAGCATTAGGCTTAG
Organism: uncultured Cytophagales bacterium; assembly: GCA_964511645.1. GTDB lineage: Bacteria > Bacteroidota > Bacteroidia > Cytophagales > JAAEPT01 > CAZEGV01. The sequence goes on along the minus strand of CAZEGV010000032.1, from coordinate 9,676 downwards.
AGAAATAATCTCCATCTACTCCGTAAGCAGGGCGATGAGCCCAAGAGTGAATTGTGCGAGGTTTACTGTCTAAATAATGGTAAGCATCTTCCTTCTCTATTACTTTTTGTAGCATATATGCAGTAGACCCCCCCGGTACATCTTCGTCAGCAAATAACACTCTGTTTGTCTTTTTAATAGACTTCACAATGGTATTGTCCAAATCAAAAGGGAGTAAGGTTCTTACATCAATTACCTCTACATCAATACCTTGCTTCGCAAGTTCTTTTGCTCCATCTAGGCAAACTTGGCACATCGCACCATAAGTAACGATGGTGAGATCTGTTCCTTCTCTTAGTATTTCCACTTGCCCTAGCGGTGCAGTATAATCAGCAATATTATCAGGAAGAATTTCTTTTTTTCGGTAAGCGTTAAGACATTCTATTACTAAACCTGGGTCGCTTCCTTTTAATAAGGTATTGTACATTCCTGCTGCTTGTACCATATTACGAGGTACGCAAACTCGTACTCCTCGTATGGCGTTAAGAATTGTACCCAAAGGCGATCCTGCATGCCAAACTCCTTGTAGACGATGCCCTCTAGTACGAATAATAACGGGAGATTTTTGTTGCCCAGCAGATCTGTAATGTACAGTGGCTAAGTCATCCGAAATGATTTGAATAGCATACATGAGGTAATCTACATATTGAATTTCGGCGATAGGTCTAAGCCCTCTCATTGCTGTGCCAATTGCCTGCCCTAGTATCGTACATTCACGGATTCCAGTATCTTGAACCCTTAACTCCCCATATTTTGCTTGCATACCAGCCATTCCTTGGTTGACATCTCCAATTATACCAGTGTCTTCTCCAAATGTGAATATGTTAGGGTCTTTAGCAAATACTCCATCAAAGAATTTTTGTAGTATCTGATGACCATCAAGTAGAGGGCTATTATTAGAATATATGGGGTTTATAGCAGGTATTTTGAGCGCTGAATCATTAAATTTATTATATAAATCTGAGCTGTATCTCTTTCTGTTCAACTCTTTCATGTTGTTCTTCCATTGGATTAAGGCTAATCTTTTTGGGGAATTGCTTTTGTGAGTAAGTCTTAGTACTTCTTTTATTCCTTGTACAATGTTTTTTCTTACTATGTATTCATCTTGTAAGAATTGTTTGAAAGAATGTGTGATGATGTCTTTGTTAGAAGAAACTGAAGCCAGATTTTGTACTAGGTTTTCTGCTTCGCTTAGGTCATCATTGATGGATTTTCTAAAAGACTTCCATGCATCGTTTCGGTTTTTTTTGATTGTCTCTTGACTATCCGAAATAATCGTTTTAATTTCTTCAATACTAGCAATTTTGTTATCAATAATCCATTCGGTAAATCGCTTGATACAATCGTTTTCTCGCTCCCATAATAATCGTTGTTCACTTTTGTATCGTTCATGAGAACCAGAAGTTGTGTGTCCTTGTGGTTGAGTGAGTTCTGTTACATGGATAAGGACAGGGGTGTGTTTTTTTCGTGCGACTTTTTCTGCTTTCTGAAAAGCCTCTAGTAAGGCGATATAGTCGTGTCCTTTTACTCTTATGATTTCAAATCCTTTGTCTTTTTTTGATTGTTGAAACCCTTTTAAAGCCTTAGAAATACTGCTCTTGGTAGTTTGTAAGTCGTTATGGACAGAGATACCATAATCATCATCCCATACGCAGGTAATCATCGGCACTTGTAGCACACCTGCTGCATTGATGGCTTCAAAAAACATCCCTTCTGATGTAGATGCATTACCAATTGTTACCCAAGAGATTTCGTTTCCGTTGATAGAAAAATTGGTGTTTGCGTGAAGGTCTTTGTTTTCTCGGTATAGCTTGGAGGCTTGTGCTAAACCTAATGCTCTTGGCATTTGGGATGCAGTGGGAGAGAGGTCTGCACTAGAATTTTTGAGTTGAGTGTGATTCTTCCAAGACCCGTCTTTGTTGATAAGGGCTGTGCTAAAGTGTCCCGGCATCATTCGTGCCGCTCCTGAAGGTTCGTGCTTGATGTCGGGATGAGCATATAGTTGTGCAAAAATATGCTCTGGTGTCATGGCATCAATGGCAAACATAAATGTTTGATCTCGGTAATAACCAGAGCGAAAATCCCCGTTTTTAAAAAAATGTGCCATGACAACTTGTGGCAGCTCTTTACCACCGCCAAATACGCCGAAAGAAGCTTTTCCTAGGAATACTTCTTTACTACCTAACGCTCCTATTTCTCTGCTTTCATAGCAAATTCGTAAGTCTCGTAGGATGTCTTCTCGGCTAATGCCAAAGCGTTTTTTTATATCGTTTACCACAGTGCTTCTCTTGTTTTCGGTCAAATATAATTAAAACTAGGGAAGTAATTAAAAATTAAGAATGATTAATTAAGAATGTTGAAATGTAGGTCTATTATATTTTCTTTTTTGATAAGTTACATCTCGATGTTTGTTGCGTTTTACTCACTGAAAGAATGTTTTTTTTTGAATTATAATGTTGGCTTAGGGATTCGTCAGTAGACGGACATGGTGGTAGCATTTGTTTGAATCACGAAACGTAGCAGAGCGAAGTTTATGGGATGAGTACGAACAGCCCGACCATGAGGGGGTGTGTTTACTTTCGTCTTGTAGTAAGGTTTTCCGCCGAATGGGAAGCCCCCAAATAAAAAAATGTGATTATCTGTAAGGTTTTGTAAAGATGCACGACTAAGGGGTAAATGAATTAAAAACTAAATCAATAAAACCATGAAAAAAATTATTTTAATTATCGGATCATCATTATTAGCTATCACGTCGTTTGCACAAGATAAGTTAATTACAAAGACAGGAGATGTTAAGTTTTACTCTCATACTGAGGCTGAGGACATCACATCTCATAATTATAAGGTGATTAGTTCACTAGAGAAATCGACTGGTAAATTTGTGTTTTCAGTACCGATGCAAAGTTTTGAATTAGAGCCAGCTCTTAGGCAAAAACATTTTAATAGTGCAAAATTTTTAGATACTAAACAGTTCCCTAAGGCAAAATTCAAAGGAAATATCACTGATTTAAGTGCTGTAGATTTTACTAAAGATGGGGTTTATAATGTGTCTGTTGCTGGTAGTTTAACTATTCACGGCGTTACTAAAAAAGTAACTGAAAAAGGTGTGGTAACGGTAAAAGGTGGGAAAACAAGTGCTAAAGCTATGTTTTCTATTGCTTTAGGTGATTACGGAGTCTTTTTCACAAAGGGAAAGCCATCTAAAAATATCGCAAAGACTGTTGAGATTACCGTAGATGTAAAATACTAAATCATGAAAAAGAAAATTATTATTGGCGGAGTATTGTTCTTCATTGTATTAGGATTGGCTGCGGCGTATTATATATTCCAGCCACATAGAGATGTGCAAGCAACTTCTGCAGATATAGAAATTGGTTCTCGTGAGCTTGTACAAGAATTTGTAAAATCAAATATGGATGCAAATGATAAGTATCTGGCGGCAGATGGAGAGTCTAAAATCTTAGCGATTACTGGTAAGGTGTCGACTATTGAGAAAGATGGTGCTGGTTTGTCGGTAGTTTTACTGAAAGATGCAGGAGATGAAATGGGAGTAAGCTGTACGTTCTTGAAAGAGTTTACTGCTGAGTTGTCCAATGTGAAAGTGGGGGACGAGATTACGGTGAAAGGTGTAATCAGATCTGGTGCTGAGTATGATGAAGATTTAGAACTTTATGAAGATGCTATTGTTGAGAAATGTAGTATGTATCAAAAGTAAATAAATTGTTTAGTGTTGAAAAGCTTAGTCGTGTAATATGACTAGGCTTTTTTTGTTTAGTATCTTATACCAGTTTAACTATAATATGAGTCTAATTTAGATTGAATTGTTTTTTGCATTATTAAGGCAAAATAATTTAGCATAACTAGTTACGGTAGATTATTTTAACGAAGAGAATGTGAAAAACAAACAAGATAATTGACGTAGATTATAGTCAATATGGTATTATACCATATTACAATCAAAATGGTATTATTTGTATATTTATTGAGAAAAGAAATAATTTAGGCGTGACATCTTCTCACCTGAAAAAGGTGAGAAGATGTCGGGCTATACGTTCCCAATCTTTTTTGTTTTTATGATTTTGTACTGCTGAGCCTGTCAAAGTACAAAAACAAAAAAGGATTTCCACTGCTATCCCTCACGCAGTTTAATGGTTACCTTTAAGGTAAACCTCTAATTTTTAAAAATCGAAAAAAGGTATTGTTTGAGTTTTGGAATGTGAAAAATTTTGAGTGCAAATTTACGCACCCAAAACTGTTTTGTGGACCCGGCGAGATTCGAACTCGCGTCCGGAGAAGGCAACCGTCATATTTTCTACATGTTTAGTCTATACTTGTTTTTTTGAATATAACCCGCAGATAGACATCCAAGTTATACCTTAGTTTCTTTATCTCGTTTTGGATGCGAAACCTTACCAAAACCAGCCTTACGTTACGACACCGAAAATCTACCGAGGTAAAGCAACCCAGTAGCACGATGATGGCCGGGGAACTATCAGCTCAACCCTAAGCGGTGTCTAAACTAGGTTCAGACTATGCAGCCATTGCATAAGAATTATTCTCTGCAACTGTATGTTGGAACTATCTTTTAAGGCTCTCACTCCATGAGCCTACATGCTTATATATGCAACCACTCAACCCGTCGATACCAGTCGGGCCCTGTTGATATATACTATAAATACATTGTCTCAAATATTGTGCCGTCTGCACTGGAGACAAAAAAAGCGATTCAATTTTGAATCGCTTTGTGGGCCCTGTAGGATTCGAACCTACGACCCCCTCGGTGTAAACGAGGTGCTCTGAACCAACTGAGCTAAGGGCCCTTAACTTATGTTATCCTGTTAAGGTGATGCAAATGTAAGGGATTTCTTTTACTGTGCAAAGGCTTAAGTAATTATTTTACTTTTTTTTAAAATATTTTTTCGGCTTAGGGATCGAGTTCCTGATTTTTATATTCTTTTTATATTTGCTCCTAAATTATTTAGTCGAGTGTCTATAAATTGGTAGCCACGATCTATTTGCTCTATATTGTGGATAGTGCTTGTTCCTTCAGCAGAGAGGGCAGCAATCAGTAGAGATACACCAGCACGGATGTCTGGGGAAGTCATTGTGATACCTTTTAATGAGTGTTTTCTGTCCAATCCGATTACTGTGGCACGGTGTGGGTCACAAAGAATGATTTGAGCTCCCATGTCAATTAGTTTGTCAACAAAGAATAGTCTGCTTTCAAACATTTTTTGGTGAATAAGTACTGTGCCTTTGGCTTGACTAGCAATGACCAATATAATACTTAATAAATCTGGGGTGAAGCCTGGCCAAGGTGCATCCGAAATGGTAAGGATAGAGCCGTCTATAAGTGTTTTGATTTCATAACTTCCTTTTCCTTTTACTCGGATGTCATCACCAATAATTTCTAAGTTGATTCCCATTTTTTGAAAAACACGAGGAATCATACCTAGCATATCTACTCGGCAATTTTTGATAGTGATGTCTGACTGAGTCATGGCAGCTAACCCGATGAAAGAACCAATCTCAATCATGTCTGGAAGAATGGTGTGCGTACAACCACCTAGTGATTTTACTCCTTCTATGGTAAGTAAATTAGAGCCTATTCCTGTGATTTTTGCTCCCATGCTGTTAAGCATACTACTCAATTGTTGTATGTATGGCTCGCAAGCTGCGTTGTAAATTGTCGTAGTGCCTTTAGCAAGTACGGCTGCCATTAGTATGTTGGCTGTTCCTGTTACAGAAGCTTCGTCAAGTAGCATGTACGCTCCTTTGAGTTCCGTGGCATCTATTTCGTAAAGCCCATTTTTAGTATCATAGCTAAATTTTGCACCTAACCTTTGCAGTCCAATGAAGTGTGTGTCCATTGGTCTTCTTCCGATTTTATCCCCACCAGGTTTTGGTAGTTTTCCTTTTCCAAATCTTGCCAATAATGGACCCAGTATCATTACTGACCCTCTTATAGAGCTTGCACTTGCTTTAAATTCTTCTGATTCTAGGTTTTTGATGTCTACTTCGCTAGCATCAAATTCTATTGTGCTACTGTCTAGCTTATTGAGTTTAACTCCAATAGTTGATAGTAGTTCTAGTAGTTTGTTGATGTCACGAATATGAGGAATGTTATGAATAGTGGTTTTTTTGTCGGTAAGCAATACGGCACATAAGATTTGTAATGCTTCGTTCTTTGCTCCTTGTGGTGTTATTTCACCTTTTAACTTTGCTCCTCCTTGTACTTCAAATGATGCCATGATTGTCTGCTATAAGATTGGATGTTGATTTTATCTGCGTTGAGATCTTCCTTGTCGATTGTTTGATCGTCTCGGTTTTCTGTTGTTATTGCTACTGTTACTACTGTTTTTCGGGTTATTACCTGGCTTTATACTAAGTTTAAAAAGGTTATGTTCAGCTACTAGTTCTGGTGAGATATCAAGTTCATCATTGGATAGCATTTTGATATTTTTAATGATGACCTCATCACTTACTTTGTCATTATTCCATTGGATATAATTTTGTTTCATTATTTTACCAATTGTAATAACGGCAGCTTCTCTTTTTTTAGGATCTTCTATTTTGATAGCTTCTTGTATGAAAGCTTGTACTTGCTGACCATAATGACGAAATCTAAGAGAAGATTCTGGATAAGGGATGCGGTCGGGTTTTCCGTAAACTTTTTCACGAGTTGGTACTTCGTGTGGTGGGTTTTCTAGTCCTAAGTCGAAATCTGCTATGATGTGCAGGTAATCCCAAGTTTTCGCAAGATCTTCGGGGCTACCCGTTTGACTATTAGGATTGAGCTGATTCATTAATTGTACCAAGGCGTGAGAAAGTAATAATTTACGATCTTGGTCTTCTTCAGCTTTTATTTTACTTACGAGATTTTGAATGTTTCTACCGTATTCTTTTAGGATAATAGGTTCTTGTTGTGTGTTGTAAGTAGCGACTTGCTCCATGTGTATATCGTATAAAAGATTATGAATGTATTTTTAATTTAGCAAAGCTAAGCAAAAGTGTTTTTTCTCCAAACTTATCAAACAATACTTTTGCTTTTCTACCTTGTCCTTTGTTTTCTATAAGGATGACTTTTCCTAGCCCAAACTTTTGATGTTCGATGACCATACCTTCGGTAAGTAGGCTGGTGTCATCCGCAGAAAATGACCTTGTATTTGTTTTTGTTGAAGAAATAGTGCTTTTGTAAGTATCTTTTTTCTTTAATCCATCAAGTAAACTTCCGTAAGAAGAGCTTTGTTTGGTGCTGATACTTTTTTCTCCGTAGCCCGAAGATAGTTTTGACTTATTTGATCCGTAACCACCAAAACTTCGTTCTTTTTGTTGTGGGGCACTTCGTTTTTGATAATCAAGGTATTTAGGTTCTATTTCTTGTAAGAATCTACTAGGTTCGCAGTTTTTTAATTTCCCAAATCTATACCTAGATAAGGCGTAAGATAGCGTAACAGAGCTTTCGGCTCGTGTAACGGCTACATAAAATAGGCGGCGTTCTTCTTCTAGGTCTTCACGGCTTTCTAGCATCATTAGAGAAGGGAATAATTCTTCTTCCATCCCCGCTACGTAGGTATGCTTAAACTCAAGCCCTTTAGAACTATGGATAGTCATTAAGGTAACAAAATCGCTTAGTTCGCTATTTTGGTCGGCATTGGTCAGTAAGGATACTTCTTGTAAAAACTTTCCTAGTGTTTTGTCTTCGTTTTCGGGATTATCTACAAATTCTTTTACTCCATTTAAGAGTTCTTGTATGTTTTCGTATCGAGCTAATCCTTCTACAGATTTATCGCTGTGTAACTCACGTAAAATTCCCGTGGTTTTGGCTATGTGTGTAGCTACAGAGTAAGCATCTTTGCTTTGTGATTCTATTATAAAGCTTTTTATGAGGATTGAGAAATTTTCAATCCCTCCTGCAATTCTACCACTGATGTACTGAGATGGACTTTGTAATGCTTCCCATATAGAGATGTTCTTTTCGTTGGCATAGACAAAAAGTTTTGCTACTGAGCCATCTCCAATACCTCTTCGAGGGTAATTAATGATCCTTTTTAATGCTTCTTCATCATTTGGGTTGACTGTAAGTCTTAAATAAGCGATTAAATCTTTTATTTCTTTTCGTTGGTAAAAAGATAAACCTCCATAAATTTGATAGGGGATGTTGAGTCTGCGTAGGGCTTCCTCTAGGCTTCTTGACTGGGCGTTTGTCCTGTATAGGATGGCAAAGCTTTCATAAGGGATACTTTCTTGATGCTTTTTTTCAAAAATATCATTCGCAATACGTTTTGATTCCTCACTGTCTGAGTAGTTGTGAAACACCCGAATTAAATCTCCTTCCTCATTACTAGTCCATACTTTCTTTTCTAGTTGCTTGCTATTGTGTTTGATTATTGAATTGGCAGCTTGCACTATGTTGTCAGTAGAGCGGTAGTTTTGCTCTAGTTTAAAAACTTTAAGTTCTTCATAGTCTTTTTCAAAATTGAGAATGTTTTGAATACTAGCCCCTCTAAAAGCATAAATACTTTGTGCGTCATCTCCTACCACGGCAATATTACGATGCACCGCAGATAGTTTTTTTGTAATATAATATTGAGCCAAATTAGTGTCTTGAAACTCATCTACCATCACATACTTAAACTTGTGCTGATATTTGAGTAAGACCTCTGGGTGATCTCTTAGTAGTATACTTGTGTTAAATAATAAATCATCAAAATCCATTGCGTCAGACTTAAAAAGTCTTTCTTGGTAGGTTTTGTATATTTTGCTGATAAGAGGTCTATTGGCATACTCATCATCTGCAATTAGGTTGCCATTTTGGCTGTATTGTTGTGCTGATACTAAGTTGTTTTTAGCTGTAGAGATTCTGTTGAGTACTGCATTTGGTTTGTAAAGTTTATCGTCAAGGTTCATCTCTTTGACAATGCTTTTGATTAAGGATTTGGTGTCGGTGGTGTCATAGATAGTGAAATTACTAGGGTAACCTAGTAAGCTTGCTTCTGACCGAAGTATTCTAGCAAATACACTGTGAAAAGTTCCCATCCAGATGTTTCTGGCTTCTGAACCTATAAGGGCTTGGATACGCTCACGCATCTCTTTTGATGCCTTATTGGTAAAAGTAAGAGACAAGATGTTAAAAGGATCTATCCCTTTTTCTAAAAGATGAATAATACGATAAGTTAGTACTCTTGTTTTTCCAGAGCCTGCACCTGCTATAATCATTACTGGCCCTTCGGTTTGAAGAACCGCAGCACGTTGAGAATCATTTAAGCCTTCCAAATATTCCATTTTGCAATTTACGATAATTTGACTCGGATATGGGTAATGATATTAATATCTTGTTGACATTATTTTTGAATAAAAAGATTTGGGCGTGACATCATTTGCTAATAAAGGCGATGTGATGCCAATTTTTTGCTATTTACCCCGTTTTCCTTCGTGTCTCACTTACGTGATTCAGGCACACCACTTGTTAATTGTTGTCGTTTTAGGATAACAGCCAAGTTTTTGCTTTGCGTCCTTCATGTAACACAAAGTTTTTTGGCATAGAGTTCATTTTTTTTGTAAAATTTCTTTTATTTGTAACACCAGTTTAACTATAATATGAGTCTAATTTAGATTGAATTGTTTTTTGCAATAT
>CAZEGV010000031.1:0-34596 GCA_964511645.1 uncultured Cytophagales bacterium | reverse complement strand
AAATAACGGATATAAAAAGAGAGAATTGACTACAAGGGTTTTGCAACGGTCTTGATTTGGGGGGTGATAATGCCAATTCGGGGTATATTACGGTGGTGAAGTAAAGAAAATGGTTTGCTTCTGAAGTACTCGGTAAAATTGAATTTTTATTAATTTTTAGATAAAACGAATAAAATTTTAGAAATTATTGTTTATAAAAAAAGCACTTAAATTCGTTTTTTCAAACTTATTAAGTGCCTTTAATGTACTGTTTTAGTACTTTGTGATTCGGCTGGGATTCGAACCCAGGACCCATACATTAAAAGTGTATTGCTCTACCAGCTGAGCTACCGAATCGACCTGTACAAATTGCGAAAAGACTAGCTTTTTGCGATATTGTGACACAAAAGTAAAGGTTATTTTTTTAATTCCAAACGCTTTAGAAAAAAATGTTTGTATTTATTTTTTATAAAATTAAAAAGCCGTGTCAGCATGCAGGTAGAAACCACCAATATTATTTTTACCCCAAGAGTATTCAACTCTCAATACAGCATCATAAAAAGCTATAATATCTAAACCAATTCCATAGCCTAGCAATACCTGTCCTGATAGGGCAGATGCGAACCTATTATTGTTCTGAACATAAGCAATGTCTATATGAGGATGCAAGAATATGGACAATGGACTGCTGCTAAACTGCTTGACGGGAAAAAAAGTTTTGACCTTATCTCGGTGTAATAACTTGAACTTAATACTTTCTTTAGCAAGGATGTAATGATTGCCATCAACAACCGATAACTCGTAGCCACGCACTAGGTTCTCTCCGTACCCCAAACCTTCATGATTGTAATAAGGTATATTGTGTGGGCTAGTAAGCTGAGCTTTTAAGATGTTTTCCCAAATCACTTTATGCTTATGATTGCGGTAATAAGCAGCAGCAAAATGAAGTCTAGTAAAATCTAAATCATTAAAAATGCCTAGACCTTTTTTAGAAATAGTGAGCTCTACTATATGTCCGTGATAAGGATAGTATTGAATATCTCGTTTGTCTTGCTTGGCTCTTAGTGTGATTTCTAAATACTTTTGTCTTTTTTTGTTAAAAGAAAAAAAATGAGGGTTAAGACTCGTAATTGTGTCATGTACTTGATTATAGTTAAAATACACATCTCCACCATATTGAATATAGTATTTAGGTCTTTTGGTAAAAGATAAACCTGTGTAGAACCGTTTGCGAGTAATGAAATCTACTTGGCTAAAATCGAGTTTGCTACTAATAGGGTTAGTCCTGTAAGCAATATTACGATTGGTAGAGTAAGAGAGTGAAAACTTTAATCCGTTAGACAAAAAAGAATTTAGGTAAGGTACTGTGTAAAAAATTTCATATTTATGGGTGAATCCGTGTTGTAGCTTGATGTGTAGGTTTTCTCTTCTACCTCTAAAATTACGGTATTCAAAGTCAATGCCATAATTAACCCGATTAAAGTCATGTCCCCTGTCGTTCCACCATTCATTAAAGCTCCTGTCGGATAATTCAAAAATAGGAATCGGCCATATATACCATCGTTCCTCTACGCTTATAAGCACAACATTATCGTAATATGTTAAAGAAATAAAATTGAATAAACCGGTATTGAATATTTTATTTTGATTCCGTTTAAAGATTAAGGCTGTATCACAAATACATATTTTACTAGGACTTTTAAGGTCTAGTTCTCTTATTATGATATGTTCTTTTGTCTTGTTATTACCAATAATAATGATTTGTTCTATAAAAACAGAATCAGTTTTGGGAGTAATAGAATTGTCTTGGGCACTTCCAAGAGATACTAAAAGATAAAAAATACTTAATAAGATATTTTTTTTATAATCCAAAATTTGAATTTTAGTATTGTAAATGTTAAGTTGAGAAGCGAAATTAAGAAAAAATAATATAAAAATAGCTTTTTAGTAATATGTCAAGACGAATAAGAACATTTGAGCAATATGCCCAAGAGTACAGAAAAAGTGTAGCAAACCCAGAATTGTTTTGGGAAGAACAAGCAAAAAACTTTCACTGGAGAAAAAAATGGGACAAAGTACTGGATTGGAACTTTGAAGAACCAAAAGCAGAATGGTTCATAGGAGGGAAATTAAACATTACTGAAAACTGTCTTGATAGGCATTTGTTTGAAAGAGGAGACCAAGCAGCAATTATTTGGGAGCCAAATGAACCGACTGAAAAAGAAAGAGTAATTACTTACCGTGAGTTACACGAAGAAGTATGTAAATTCGCTAATGTACTAAAAGCGCAAGGTGTAAAAAAAGGTGATAGAGTAGCCTTGTATATGCCAATGGTGCCAGAGTTAGCAATTGCTTGTTTAGCTTGTGCTAGGCTTGGTGCTATTCATTCTGTTGTTTTTGCAGGCTTCTCTGCATCGGCATTGGCAGATAGAGTAAATGATGCTCAGGCTAAAGTAATCTTAACTTCTGATGGTAATTACCGAGGAAAGAAAAATATCCCAGTAAAATCTATTGTAGATACTGCTTGTGATAATGCTTCTTGTGTAGAAACAGTAATTGTTGTCAAAAGAACTAGTGCAGAAGTAACAATGAAATCTGGTCGTGACCTTTGGTGGCACGAAGAAGTAGCTAAGGCATCATCTGAAAATGTCGCAACAGAAGTTGATTCTGAAGACCCATTATTTATATTATATACATCAGGTTCTACGGGACAGCCAAAAGGAGTTGTACATACTACAGGAGGTTATATGGTTTATACTGACTATACTTTCCGTAATGCATTTCAATACGAAAAAGGAGAAGTATATTGGTGTACAGCAGACATTGGCTGGATTACAGGGCACTCATATATCATATACGGGCCATTATTGGCTGGTGCAACCTCAATAATGTTTGAAGGCGTACCTACTTACCCAGACGCAGGTAGATTCTGGGAAGTATGTGAAAAATACAAAGTGAATATTTTTTATACCGCACCGACAGCAATTAGAGCTTTGATGGCATATGGAACAGAAGTTCCAGCCAAATATGACTTGTCTAGTTTGAGAGCTTTAGGGTCGGTAGGAGAACCAATTAACGAAGAAGCTTGGCACTGGTATCATGAGCATATTGGACGTAGAAAATGCCCAATAGTAGATACTTATTGGCAAACAGAAACAGCAGGGTTTTTGATTTCTCCATTAGCTGGATTAACGCCTCAAAAACCTACTTGTGCAACTTTACCGATGCCAGGTATTCAATTGGCACTGATGGACGCAGATGGTAATGAGATTGAAGGAAATGCAGTAGAAGGAAATTTATGTATCAAATTCCCTTGGCCTTCAATTATTAGGACTACTTGGGGAGACCATAACAGATGTAAGGAAGTTTATTTTGGCACTTATCCGGGATATTACTTTACAGGTGATGGATGCCGTAGAGATGAAGACGGTTATTATAAAATCACAGGACGTGTAGATGACGTAATTAACGTATCAGGACATAGAATGGGAACTGCTGAAGTAGAAAATGCAATTAATCAGCATCCTAAAGTATTAGAATCTGCAATTGTTGGCTTCCCACACGAAGTGAAAGGACAAGGGATTTATGCTTATGTTATTTGCGATGGCGACATCAAAGATGACAATGAATTGCGTAAAAATATCTTAGCAGGTGTGACCACATTAATAGGTCCAATTGCTAAGCCAGATAAAATTCAGTTTGTAGCGGGCTTACCAAAAACTCGCTCAGGTAAAATAATGAGAAGAATTTTGAGAAAAGTAGCAGAAGGGGATGCTTCCTCTCTCGGAGATACGTCTACATTATTAGACCCTTCAGTAGTAGATGATATTATTGACGGGGCTTTGGTTGAAGTGAAAAAATAAAACAATTTATTCTTATTGAGAATTTAAAACCATCCGTCAATTGAGGCGGATGGTTTGTTTTTGAAACATATTTATTAGTTAAATAAAAAGTTTAGTTATGGCAAGAGTCAAAAAAGTAAACTCTCAAGAAGTTGGTTTAGAGATTGGATTGATTTTTTTTAAATTTTTTTTAAAAACAGAATACCTCCATTATGGATTGTTTGACGAGGGAGAAGAAAAAGATATCTGGGCACTAGGAAAAGCTCAGAATCGTTATGCAGAAAAGTTATTCTCGTTAATACCTGAAGGCACAAAAACAATATTAGATGTAGGTTGCGGCTCTGGGAAAACAGCTCAAGAATTATCTAAACGAGGTTATACAGTTGTCTGTGTTTCACCTAGTAAGTTACTAAACAAGTATGCTAAAGGTCTTTTAGGAGATGATGTACCAGTTCATACTGCCAAATTTGAAGAATTTAAGAGCGATCAAAAATTTGATGTAGTGATGTTTTCTGAAAGTTTTCAGTACATCCCTATTGATGACGCTATTAACGGAGCAAAAAAATTCTTAAATCCACAAGGACATATATTAGTAGCAGATTTCTTTAAACGTGATCATTTACCTACTCCAGGTTTACTAGGGGGGGGCATAAATGGAGCGAGTGGGAATCCAAGTTACCTACTTATGATTTGGATGTGCTACACGATCAAGATGTTACGAAAGAAGCTTCAGGTACTCTAGCTTTAGTTAATGATATGACTCAGCAAGTTATTCAGCCAGTTTATCATTTAATCTTTAAGCTAGGGGCAGATCGCTATCCTAAGTTAGTAAAGTTCGTCAAGTGGAAGTTTAAAAAGAAGTTGGCGAAAATGGAAAACAAACATTTTACTGGTCAACGTAATGCACCTATGTTCGTCAAACACAAAAAATACATGATGTACTTGTTTAAAACAAAATAGTGTAGACTATCTTTTTAAGCAAAAAAACCTAGAGAAAAGCATCCGTCAATTGGCGGATGCTTTTTTTTGTAAAAAGAAAGTATGTTAAAATGGGATTACTTACTTTTGCGGGAGATGAGTAGAAATAAAGTTGTAGGAGTTGTATTTGCTTTAGTTGGTGCAGTTATGTTTTCGGCGAAAGCCATTTTTGTAAAAATAGCATATGGCATACAACCAGATTTGGATGCAGTGACGCTTATTATGTTCAGGATGGGTTTTGCTCTGCCTTTTTTTATTATAATCTTACTTTTAGAATTAAGAAAAAAGAAAGTCAAATTTGATAATAGGACACTCGCAAAGATATTTGTAATGGGATTTGTAGGCTATTATTTGGGAGCTTATTTTGATTTCAAAGGCTTGCAATATTTAGACGCAAGCTTAGAGCGAGTTATACTTTATATTTACCCTACTTTTGTACTAATACTGAGTTTTTTCTTCAATAAGAAAAAGATAAAACCAGTGCAATTATTAGCAATAGGAATTACGTATTTAGGTGTAATAGTTGCTTTTCAGGGTAGGATAGAGCAGTCTAGTAATATCGTTTTAGGTACTGTTTTGATTGTCCTTTGTTCTTTAACGTACTCATTGTACTTGGTAGGAAGTGAATCTTTGGTGGGTAAACTAGGAGCAAAACTACTCACTTCATCGGCGTTAATTGTTTCCTCAGTATGTGTGTTAGTACATAAAGTCATTGTATCAGGATCTACAATGCCACTTACAGAGGTCGAACCAAAAGTAATGGGAGTGGCACTTTTAATAGCGATATTTAGCACAGTCATTCCGTCCTTTTTGGTGACAGAGTCAATACGCAGGTTGGGAGCATCAAATGCCGCTATACTCGCTAGTATTGGACCAATTAGTACAATTATTATGGCTCATTTTGTTTTAGGAGAGCAGATTAGCTCATTTCTAATATACGGTACATTAGTTGTTATTTTAGGAATATCACTCATCACGTTTAGTAGGAAAGCTTAATTAATTTGATTACTTTGAGAAGTTGTAAATAAATAATTAACCATGAAAAAATTTCTTGCTCTTAGTCTTGTCATCCTATTTTGTGCCTCATATATTTCCCAGAAAAGGAAACTTTTCCCAAAGATGGAAACCAAATCCATTGATGATAAACAAATTAACTTGCCAAAAGACATAGCAGGAAAATATACAATAATTGGCTTAGCATATTCTAAAAAAGCAGAAGTAAGTCTTAATACGTGGTATGGACCATTGTACATGCAATTGCTGTACAAATCTGAGAAACCAGGGCTTTTTGCTTCTGACCCTTATGATATTAATATGTATTTTATCCCAATGTTTAGCGGAGTCAATCAAGCAGCAGCAGGAGCGTTCAAAAAGAAAATTAAAAAACAAGTAGATAAAAAGTGGCAAGACAGAATCTTAATTTTTAAAGGAAAAGTAAAAGAATACACTGAAACATTAGGACTCAAAGAAAAGAACAAAGCCTATATCTATTTATTGGATGACAAAGGAACGATTGTGTACCACACTTCTGGCAATTACACCGAAGAGGCAATTGTGAAAATTGAAAATATACTTGACGAAGTAGAATAAATAAATCGTTGTCAACGGTCTAAAGGATTTTGGCTAGGTACTGTTTGTTCTTGTTGTTCTTTTTCTTGATTCTCGTGATTTTGATGAGAAAAATACAAAACAGTAAGAACAATCATAATTAGCACTAGAATCTTGACAAGCTTAAAGTCCTTCAATATGTTTTTAGCAACATACCAAGGACGATGGATATTACTCGCATCCTTGATTATAGAATCAAAATTTTGGTAGCTTTCCGTTTCCTTTTTAGAAGGGATTTTAGGATCAATATGTACTTTAAAATTACTCATTATCGATTTTTTCGATTATGGTTTTGAGTTTTTTTACAATTCGGTGAATTTTTACTTTTGCATTAGCCAAGGATATGTCCTTAATATAGCTAATTTCTTGATGCGAAAGCTTTTCAAAATATTTTAATTCCAAATACTCCACCTCTTCTTCCGATAAACGGTTCATACCCTTTACAAAAAGAGAAATTTTGTATTCATAAGACAAGCCACCATCTAAATCACAATCATCCTGAAAAGCAATTACCTCCTTACTGTCCAAAGATACCATACGCTGAGTATTCGCCTTTCTAAAAAACATATTCGTTTCATTAGAAGCAATACGATACAGCCAAGCTACAAAAGGCACCCCTTTATAGTGAAATTTATGTAAATTCTCTAAAGCCTTTATAAAAACGACAGAAGTAATATCTGCTCTTAAAACCTCATTTCTAGTCTTTTTAAGAATAAACACAAAGATTTCATGATGATACTTTTTGGGCTGACCCTTCGCTTTTGGTTTCACTCTGCTACACCACATCTCAGGGTCGGGCTTTACACTATATCTTTTCTTTTTCCTACCATATTGAACTTGTCGAAATGTAGAGTTTTTCTGTATCAGATAGAATCTGCCGAAGCCAAAACACACAAAAGAAAAGGATGTCGTTTCAATCCCTCATCCGTAAAACTTAAATATTTATTAATATTAACTCAATAAAACGAAAAGGTTACAATACTTTTGTAAAAATATTTTTAATACCAAATGAAAAATGACTTTCGCATTATAGAACAACAATTGGATTTTACTCCACTTAGAGAATACCTTGAACGCAACGTACTCACCGATTCAGGTAGAGACTACATCCGAGAAATGGTTTTTTCTACTAACCCAACTCAGCTCAAAATAGAGCTAATGAAAACCAAAGAGATGTTAGAAGTTTTTCGTTCAGGAGAAGTTTTCCCTCGTATAGAATTTGATAATATCCTAGCATTAATTCAATATGTAGAAGTTTCTGGTGCAGTACTAGACGCACAAGAGGTACGGGAAATAGGACGTTGTTTGGCCATATTTTTTAGTTGTAAAGCATTCTTTTTTGGAAGAAAAAAAGCAATGTATCCAAAGTTGAGTACGCTGTTTTTGGATATCCAAGTAGACGAAACTCTAAATCAAATGATTATCCGCACAGTAGACGATGATGGAGAAGTTTTAGATACCGCTGACCCTCAACTAGGAGAAATCCGTAGGAGATTGAACAAAGCTCGCCAGCAAATCAGAAGTAAAATTCAGCATATACTAGGTCAGTCCATTAAAGACGGCTACTCCGAAAAGGACGTATTGCCTACAATAATCAATGGTAGGATGGTGATACCTGTCAAGGCAGAGTCAAAACGAATTATGCCAGGGCTTGTGCATGACGAATCTTCTTCAGGAGCTACAGTTTATTTTGAACCGTCAGGAATGGTAGATGCTAACAACGAAGTAAAAGAACTGATTCTTCAAGAAAAAAGAATTATTTACAAAGTACTTAGTGACGTGAGTAAAAAAATAGCCGAAAACTCAGGCTCTATTACCGCACTTTACAAAAGACTGGGCGAACTTGACGCTATCAAATCCAAAGCCAAGTTAGCACAAGTATTAGATGCAGATTTACCACAATTAGCAGAAAAACCTAGCTTAAAGCTCAAAGAAGCTCGTAACCCGAATCTTGTTTTAAAATCCGTTGGAACAATTCCTTTAGATATTGAATTAGATAAAGACAATACAAGATTTGTGGTGATCTCTGGACCCAATGCAGGGGGTAAATCGGTAGCACTCAAAACAGTAGGCTTGTTTGTCTATATGTTGCAATGTGGGTTGTTGCTACCTTTACACAAAGACAGTGAGTTAGGCTTCTTTAAAGATATATTTGTAGACATCGGTGATCAGCAATCGGTAGAAGATGAACTAAGTACTTATAGTGCCCACCTCAAAAATTTGTACTTGATGCTTGGCAAAGCAAATAAGGATACTTTGATTTTGATAGATGAGCTTGGAGGAGGTACTGCTCCAGAATATGGAGGAGCTATAGCCGAAGTAATGCTCACTTCTTTGCTCGACTCACAATGTCTAGGATTGGTTACCACCCACTTTTCTAACCTAAAAAGCTTAGCCGAAGAAGTGTCAGGAGTAGAAAACGCCTGTATGCTTTATGATTTTGAAAAACTAAAGCCACTTTATGTTTTAGAACTAGGTAAGCCAGGTCATTCTTATGCCATAGAGTTGGTCAAGAAAACAGGTTTTTCAGATGAAATCGTTGAAAAAATTAACATACGAGTAGACCGCAAGATTCGTGACTTTGATGAAATTACTAAAAAACTAGAAAAAGAATACGTTTCATACCTACAGAAACATGAAGAAGCAGAAGCTAAAAACAAACGAGCAGATCAGCTTATACAGGAATACAGAGAGTTAAAACAAAACCTCGAAAACAAGAAAAATGACTTTGTTAGAAAAGGAAAACAAGAAGCAAAAGAATTAGTCAAAACAGCCAATCAGAAAATAGAAAAGGCAATTTATGAGATAAAAAAATCTCAAGCAGACAAAGAGAAAACCAAAGAGGTACGTAAAGAAATAGATTCTTTTAAAGAGAAAATCACTGAAAAACCAAGTCGTAATAGGAGAGAGGTAGTGACTGTCGATAATACCAAAATAGAAGTAGGGGACAAAGTTAAGGTTTCCACAACTGGAGCCAAAGGTGAGTTGCTAAAATTACGGGGAAATAGAGCAGATGTACAAGTGGGGAGCTTTATTATGAGTGTTAAGGCCGATGAGTTGGTCAAAATAGAACAGGGAAGAGCCAAACGAGTAAAGCCAACAGCAAAAACAACCTATTCGAGCATAGCAAGTACCGCATCTTTCTCCCAAGACCTAGATATCAGAGGCAAACGAGCAGATGAAGCGATACAAGAAGTAGAACGTTATATTGATAACTGTATAATCACCAATGTAGACACAGTGCGGATTATTCATGGTAAAGGAAACGGGATTCTTCGGGACATCGTTCGTAATCTATTAAGAGATTTCTCTCAAGTGACCCATTATGAAGATGAGCATATCGACTTTGGTGGCACAGGGGTTACAGTTGTTAGTTTTTAGGAAGTTTAGTAATATAAAAAGGCTAGTCCAATTTATCGAACTAGCCTTTTTATGATAAGATGTAAACTTACTACACAGGGCAAGTAGTATTGAATCCCAACAACCGTTTACGCCAGTACCCAATCCAGTAGTGTTAATCGAGCCTTTTTGATTAGACCTGTTTCACTGATGTTTACCGTTGCATTGTCTTTTATGTTTACTATGTCATAGAAAACATCGTAATTACTATTGCTGTTGTCAATTCTATTGCACTAAGAGCCTTTTAGGTTGTGAGCATTTTCCAAAGTACACTTTACGCTACTTATACCAGTTTAACTATAATATGAGTCTAATTTAGATTGAATTGTTTTTTGCAATATCGAGGAAAAATGATTTAGCATAACTGGTTACGGTAAATTATTTTAACGAAGAGAGTGTAAAAACAAACAGGATAAATGACTTGTCTTATAGTTAAAATGGTATTAGTTCATTACTGTTTTTTTTTCATCAATTGATATGATACAAAGACTTAGGATTATTCACGCTGTGGTTCAGCACCCAAGTCCCTATTTCCCTTCCTGTAGAGGTCGTTCCAGTATCCCAAGTGAAGTTATTAACTCCAGAACCAGTGATTTTCATTTTCCAATTGACCACATAATTACTTGAACTTAAGTGTTTTAAAGTTGATGAAACAACCTTTTACGGTAGAACGCGTGAAAGGTTTTAGGGGCTTCCCATTCGTATCAGTTTCGCTTTGCTTCACCTCACTCATTGTCGGGTTTTTCGTTCCCAATCTTCTCGATAAAAAATCGAGAAGGATTTCCACTACTACCCCTAAGCCACAGGCTTCGCCTGTTTATTTTTCACTAGCGTCAAATAGTTTTTGTTTCTCAGTCTTGCTTAAGCTCGCATAACCAGAATCTTTTATTTTATCCAAAATTGCATCCACATCTTCCTGAGAAGTCCTAATTACTGGAGCAGGAGCGGTTTTGTTATGATGAGTAACTTTCATTTTTGGCTTTGGCTTAAACATCTTCTGGACAAAAAGAAAAAACCCTTCTATAAAACTACCTAGATTCTTCCCTTTTTTTAAACCTCTAGCGTATATCCAGCCCATCAGAGCACCACCCAAGTGAGCAACCTCTCCCCCAGCATTACTTCCTTTAAGACTAAAAACAGAAATAAGAATAAAAACCAAAACAATATACCTTACCTCTATTTTTCCTACAAAAGGAATATTGAACCCATACCTAGGAGATAGTGTTGGTAAAGCAACTGAAATAGCAAAGACAGACCCTGAAGCTCCTACTAGAGCCACATTTCCTAATCCCATATAATAAGGGATGAAATTATAAACCACTAAAAACGTGAACCCAGCAAACAGTCCTCCTAATAAATAGATAGAAATGATTTTTTTTCCGTCAATTAATTTGGCTAGTTCTCCACCAAAAAACCATAAGGCAAGCATATTCTGAAAAAGATGAGAGAAGCCACCCTTTGCGAATAATAAATGATGAAACATATAAGTGAATAATGCCCAAGGCTTATATAATAACTCTGTAAAGCTCTTGGGTAAGATTATGTTCTTATCAACAAACAATACTACTTCAGTGCCAAATAATGCCAATAGATTAATAAGTACAAATACTGATACATTAATCAGAATCAGTTGAATAAGGGCATTGTTAGGCTTGCGAAATTGAGCTTTATACTCTTCTATAATTGATGCCATTCTAGTAAACCTCTCCTTTTTTTTTCCAATATAAAATCAACAAGAAGCTAAATACAGCCCCTCCCAAATGTGCAATGTGCCCAATATGATCATCTCCGCTAGAAGGACCAGAAAAATTCACAGCACCAATTGCATCCATAATAACGGTAAACAAGGCAATCCACTTTAATTTAATAGGAAAAAGAAAATAAAGATAAACCTCCATATTGGGGTACATTGCTGCTGTAGCAACCAATATTCCTACCGTAGCACCAGAAGCACCCAAGGCAGACCAATTACCAGCACCTAGCAAATACCCGTATATCCCCATCATACAAAGACTTGCAAATATCCCAGAGAAGAAGTAAATAAACATAAATTTCCTATCTCCCAATCGTTGCTCCAATAATGGACCGATAAAAAACAATAAGAGCATATTGTTGAAGAGATGCCCAAAATTAGCATGTATGAACATATTACTAAGGACCTGCCAAGCATAGAAATCTTCTGACCTAAAATCATGTAAAGACAAATAATGAGCCACTACATCCCCTCTTTGGTCTTTAAATATACTTTGTATTATAAATACTCCAACGGTAAGTATGAGTATGTTTTTGACAATTGGTGTTATTCTTTCAAACATTTATGTAAATAAGTTTTCGATTGATGATAGATTTAATATTTGATAACATTTCTTTCCGTTAGGAGAGAGTTGAGGCGTTTCACAAGCAAATAATTGATCGGTTAAATGTGAAATTTCCTTTTGTTCAAGTGTTTGTCCTTTTTTTATACTAGTTCGTTTAGCAAGAGAACGAGCAAGATTGTCATATAGTTCTATATTGATGTCTTTTTTGTGAAATTTAACCTGCTCTATGAAAGATTCAAATAGATCTTTCTCATTGTTTATGTTACTATCTGCTGGAATTCCGTTGATGATAACCGTATTCTGTCCAAAGTTTTCAAATTGAAATCCTAATTTATGAATTTCATCTCGGATTTCTTCAATAAGTATGTGATCACTAGGGTTTAGCTCTACTGTCTGTGGAAACAAACACTGCTGAGATGCCCCACCTTTACTATTTAATTGTGTCAAGAATTTTTCGTATTGAACTCGTTGATGTGCCAACTCTTGATCAATGATTAAAATCCCAGACTTTAGTTTTGTAACTATATAAGCCTTGTTAAATTGAAAAGCATTATTGGGTGATTGATTAGTTGCGGACTCTTGACTAGCAGCACTTTCAAACAAGATAGTTTGCTTAGCTTCTTCATTGTCAATGTTGGATGTTTCAAATCCATTATAAAGATTGTTCCAACTTTCTTGATTTGTTTTAGTGGTTGTTGGGTTTGGTGTAATGTTTTTATTTTTAATAAAATCAGGAATTTCAAAAGGAGCTTTTCCCGAACCATAATCTCGTTTTCCAGTGGTTTCTACACCAAAATTGACATCAGCAGAGAAATCAAGAGAAGGAGTTACATTGTGTAAACCCAAAGCCTGACGAATAGCCGATCGTAAAATTGCATAAACAGTACGCTCATCATCAAATTTTATTTCTGTTTTGGTTGGATGAACGTTTATATCGATTGATGCAGGATTAATTTCAATATTTAGCACATAAAAAGGAAAACTTTTTTCGGCAATCATACCTGAATAAGCATTAGTGACAGCGTGATTGAGATAAGGGTGTTTTATAAACCTTTGATTGGCAAAGAAATATTGCTCGCCACGGGTTCTCTTTGCTGATTGGGGATTGCCTATATATCCTTTTATTTTGACGTATTCTGTAGTTTCTTCTACGGCAATTAGCTGCGATTGATGGCTTTTTCCGAAGATGGATACAATCCTTTGACTCAAATTTTCTCCTTTTAATCGAAATACTTCTAAGTCATTTTGTACAAAAGAAAAACTCACTTCTGGATAAGCGAGAGCTACTCTTTGGAACTCTTCCGAAATGTGACTTAGCTCTGTTGCGTTTGATTTTAAAAAATTTCGTCTAGCAGGGATATTGAAAAATAGATTTTTGATACTTAGATTCGTGCCGTTTTGAGTCAAGGTTTGCTCTTGTTTTTTTATTTCAGAACCCTCTATTTGCAATAAAGTGCCTAGCTCATTTTCTTTTTGTTTTGTTTTGAGTTCTACTTGAGCCACCGCAGCGATAGAAGCCATTGCCTCACCTCTAAATCCAAAAGTAAGGATGTTAAATAGATCTTCCTGTGACTTTAATTTTGATGTGGCATGACGCTCAAAGCACATTCTGGCATCCACTTCTGACATCCCTTTTCCGTTGTCAATTACTTGTATGAGTGATTTCCCCGCATTTTTTACAAGTAGTGTGATTTCGGTAGCACCAGCATCTATAGAGTTCTCTAGCAATTCTTTTACTACAGAGGCAGGTCTTTGTACCACTTCTCCTGCTGCAATTTGGTTTGCCAAAATATCGGGCAATAAGCGTATGACTCCTTGCATTATAACTTTTTGCTTGTTTTGATAAATAGGTAGCCAGAAAGACAAATGGCAAATAAACTTGAAAATTGACCTAATTCATTACTGTCCCAAGTACCGTTTAGTATTTTTACTTCTGAGCCAATAGAGTTTTTTAAAGCATTATAAAATCCATAAAAAAAGAAAACTCCAATTATAAAAATAGTGATGGAAACAAAAGGAAGATAATTTTTTCTGTTGTGATTTAGTTCAAACACTTCTTTTTCTAAACTCTGTACAGTTGTATTGTTTTGTATTTGGTCTTTTATAATCGTTTTCCGAGTGTTAAACGTCTCTTTTTCAACATCATAAAAACGTGTTGAGTATTGAAATCGCTTGTAGCGTGCTAGTTTATTTTTGCTTCCAAATGTGCCAAACATGATACAAAGATACTGCTTTTGATAGGAAAGCACAACGCAAGACAGAAAAGAAAAGTAAAGATGTGTTTTTATAGCAAAATTATTTACCTTTGCAGACCGTCTGAGTGGGCGACTCTTTATTGTAAACAATTAAAGAGATTTATTAAATTAAACCCGAGTCAGTTTTTTTTGACTCAACAAATTAAAATGTCTAAAAAAGTAATAGAGACAGGTATTGAGGATTTCGATTGGAATGAATCAACAGGTGTAGGTTTTTCTGGAGGATATTCAGAAGAAGAACACGAAGAGCAGGTAGCATTGTATGATGGTACTATTAACCAAATCAACGAAGGTGAGCTAGTAATGGGTACGGTAATCGCCGTTACAGCCAAAGATGTGGTAGTAAATATCGGATACAAGTCTGATGGTTTAGTGTCAATCGGAGAATTCAGAGATTTAGAAACGCCTATCAAATCAGGAGATGAGATAGAAGTTTATATTGAAACTCGAGAAGATATTCAAGGGCAACTTATTCTTTCTAGAAGAAAAGCTAAAATATTTAAAGCTTGGGACAACATCAAAAAAGCTTACGAAGAAGATATCGTTATCAACGGTTTTGTGAAACGTAGAACTAAAGGTGGTCTTATAGTTGATGTATACGGAGTAGAAGCATTCTTGCCAGGATCACAAATTGATGTGAAGCCTATTAGAGATTTTGACGCTTTTGTAGATAAGGAAATGGAAGTGAAAGTGGTGAAAATCAACTACACTAATGACAACGTAGTTGTTTCTCATAAAGTACTTATCGAAAAAGACTTAGAAAAACAAAAAATTGAAATTCTTAACAACCTAGAGAAAGGTCAAGTGCTAGAAGGTGTCATCAAAAATATGACAAACTTTGGTGTATTTATCGACCTTGGTGGTGTTGATGGATTATTACATATTACAGATATTTCTTGGGGTAGAATTAGACACCCAGAAGATGTACTTAACCTAGATGAGAAAGTAAACATTGTAGTGTTAGACTTTGATGAGAATAAAAAACGTATCTCATTAGGTATGAAACAATTAACTCCTCATCCTTGGGATGCACTAGACGAGAAAATTACAGTAGATACCAAAGTGAAAGGTAAAATTGTAAATGTAGCTGATTACGGTGCATTCTTAGAGTTATCATCAGGTATAGAAGGATTAATCCACGTATCAGAAATGTCATGGTCTCAACATTTACGTAACCCACAAGACTTTATTAAAGTTGGTGATCAAGTAGATGCTGTAGTATTAACTATAGACAGAGAAGATCGTAAAATGTCACTTGGTATCAAGCAATTGACTAAAGATCCTTGGACTAAAGATGATATGATTTCTAAATATGCTATTGGTTCTAAACACAAAGGTATCGTTCGTAACTTGACTAACTTTGGTTTATTCCTTGAGTTAGAAGAAGGTATTGACGGTTTAGTGCACGTATCTGACTTGTCTTGGACTAAGAAAGTGAAACACCCATCTGAATTTGTGAAAGTAGGTGATGAGCTTGAGGTAGTAGTATTAGAATTGGATGTTCAGGACCGTAAATTGGCTCTTGGTCATAAACAATTAGAAGAAAATCCTTGGGATACATTTGAATCAGTATTTGTTGCGGGAACAGATCACGAATGTACAATCATTAGTAAAACAGATAAAGGGTCAGTATTAGAACTTCCTTACGGAATTGAAGGATACTGTACAAACAAAAATCTTGTGAAAGAAGATGGTTCATCAGCGAAAGTAGGTGATAAACTTCCATTCCAAGTAATAGATTTCTCTAAAGATGAGAGAAGAATTTCTTTATCTCATACCTTTACTTATAACGAGGAAGAAAAAGCAGCAGCAGCTGAAGCTCCTAAGAAGAAAAAGAAAGCAGCTCCTAAGAAAGGAAAAGCTAAGATGCCTGCGGTAGAAAAAACTACAATGGGTGAATTAGATGCTCTTGCAGCAATCAAAAAACAAATAGAAGATTCACAGAAATAATCTGTTAATCACACTAATAATACAAAAGGCTACACATAATATGTGTAGCCTTTTTTTTATGCTTATTTTTTAATTAATACTTCTTTTTGGGGAGTATTAAAGTAACTTTGATACAAGCTTATTTTGTTAAATTTAACTCAGTAAACTTAGAGGTATTAAAAAAGTCACTAAGACTAATGTCTAAGTATTGACAAATCACCAATAGTGTTGATACAGAAAAATTCCTTCCTGCTCGCTCTATTCGTCCTATATGTATGCCTGTGTCGAATAAAAAATGTTCTTGAGTAATGTCTTTTTCTTTCCTTAACTCTTTGATACGTTCGGCTATGAACCATAGTAGTGGTTCTTCTTTATGTTGTTTATGACTCATTGGTCATAAAATTGTGACCTTTATTTAGGATATTTAATTACCAATTGGTAGTATTGTGTCTAAACTAAAAAATATATTAATTATGAGAAGCAAGAATTTTATTACCGCATTACTAATTATTGGCTTATCTACGGTATTTTTGAGCTGTAAAAAGAAAGGAAGACCCAGCACCGATCCCTACTGTAGGTGGGCTTGAAGTTTTTGTAAAATTAGGGAGTTCTGATGGCGGTGTTTCTGGAGCTGATGTAGGTCTTTCAACTTCTCAAAAGAATTTAAACGAGTCAATTTATTTAGATAGAAAAACTACAAATTCAAAAGGAAATGTGAATTTTGGAGAATTAAATCCCGGCAATTATTATTACGACGTATTTGTTACAATAGGAAGTGATGATTATTACGGAGAGGGGCAGGTTCAAATTACCGCAGGGACTAACCTTCAACTCACCATACCTGTTAATACAGGGAATTAAATGTAGAGTTTGTAACTTACAAAGGCTACACATAATATGTGTAGCCTTTTTTTATGCATGATTTTTAGCCCTTGAGGGGTGAAGCTTTTAAGGAGAAATGGCATAAGCTTATTTTGTTTAAATGGCTAAATAAAAATAGAGACAACAAAATGTTTGACATAAGTCCAGTAGGTGTTTGATATTTCTCATAGTTTATTTTTTTAGGCTTACTTATTATTGTAGATAAATTAAGAAGTTATGGCTATAGATATTTTTGAAAAAATTTACAATCGGATGGGACCTTTAGGTCAGTACGCTGATAAAGTACATGGTTATTTTTTGTTCCCAAAGTTAGAAGGAGAACTTAATAATAAGATGATGTTTAGAGGGAAGGAAGTCCTTCAGTGGAGTATAAATAATTACTTAGGCTTGGGAAATCATCCAGAAGTAAGAAAGGTGGATGCTCAAGCTGCTAAAGATTGGGGGATGGCTTATCCTATGGGAGCTCGAATGATGTCGGGGGATTCTAGGTATCATGACCAATTAGAAAAAGAGCTTGCCAAATTTGAATCTAAAGAAGATGCTGTATTACTTAATTTTGGATATCAAGGGATGCTATCTGCTATTGATATTTTAGTTGATAGAAATGACGTTATCATATATGATGCAGAGTCTCATGCTTGTATCATTGATGGAGTGCGACTACATCAAGGCAAAAGGTTTGTGTATATTCATAATGACATGGAAAGCTTAGAGATTCAATTAAAAAGAGCTTCTAAATTAGTTGTCGATAAAGAGGGTGGAATTTTAGTGATTACAGAAGGTGTTTTTGGGATGTCGGGTAATCAAGGAAATTTAAAAGATATTGTTGTTTTAAAAGAGAAATATGATTTTAGGCTTTTTGTAGATGATGCGCATGGGTTTGGCACAATGGGAGACACTGGCGCCGGTACAGGGGAGCTACAAGAGGTGCAAGATGGGATTGATATTTATTTTGGTACTTTTGCCAAAGCAATGGCAAGCATTGGAGGGTTTATTGCGTGCAAATCACAAATAGCTAAATTCATCAGGTACAATATCCGTTCTCAAATGTTTGCTAAATCATTGCCAATGCCAATTGTAATTGGTGCTCTCAAGCGTTTAGAGTTAATTCGTACTGAACCCCAATTACGAGAAAAACTTTGGGTAATTGTTAATGCACTTCAGGCTGGATTAAAAGAAAAAGGGTTTAACCTCGGTACTACGTCTACTCAAGTAACCCCTATTGTACTGAACGGTACTTTAGAAGAAGCAAGCTTATTGACTCAAGATTTACGAGAGAACTATAATTTGTTTTGCTCAATTGTTTCTTTTCCAGTTGTACCAAGAGGTACGATTATTTTGCGGATAATACCAACTGCTATGCATACGCTCGAAGATGTGGAGTATACGATAGAAGTGTTTGGGAAGGTAGTCGGAAAGCTTAAGAATGGTGGTTATAAAGGTGATTTAGCGGCTGTTGAAGTAGATGAAAAAGCTTAGTTAACTCTGTAACGTTTTGTTTATCAGGGTATTGTTTTTTTGTTTGAGTTGATTCTGATATTATTTAGTACAGGAGCTAACATAAGAGTGTGTTTATAGAGGGTGCTTATTTTAACTTGCATATTGTTAATCAATAATATTGAGAATTATGTCAGTAATAAGTAATCACAAGTTTCATGTCCCTACAATGGGGATTGGGTATACACTTGATACACCTATTAAAATAGCTAAATATGGTATTTCTGCGGCGGTGTCTTTAGTGCAGGACGATGTCATCGAGAAAGCAAGAAAATACTATGCTAAGCAGTTTGGAAAGCCCTATTCAGAGATTGATAAAAAAGCAGTTAATTTTAGAAGTAAGAGAATTACAGCATATCTTGATTTAAGTCAAGATATAGTAGATGAAGAGTTTAATCAACTCAAAAGTAATAAGGAAGACTTAGAGAAATGCTTTTCTTTATTGCCAGAATACTCAGAATTAAGAGCTAGTTTTTTTAATTATATCAATCAACATCCTAGCTATGACTTGTCTGAAGTCCAAGATTTAATTGCTCAGCTTACTCCAGGTCAAATTGATGTAAATATCATGTCGAAATTAGATCGTGATGATCCTAAAGGAGTTCATCTGTCGGAAGCTTGCTCTGCTTTAGAAGGTTTTGCAAGAAGTAAAGTAAAATCATCAATTATTATTTCTGCAGGAATGAATCCTAGACTGTTTTCTTTTATGGCAGATTTTGATGTGTTTTTCCCAAATAAAAAGGGAGAGTTAGAAAAACAAATTATTCTTAAAGTGAGTGATTATCGCTCTGCTTTGTTACAAGGTAAAATTTTAGCAAAAAAAGGACTTTGGGTATCAGAGTACCGAATAGAGTCGGGTTTGAATTGTGGAGGTCATGCTTTTGCTACGAATGGTTTTTTGATGGGTCCTATTTTAGAAGAGTTTAAAAACAATAAACAAGAAACTATTGATGAGTTATTTGAATTTTACCAAGTAGCACTTACCGAAAAAGGAATTAACCTTGAAGAAGTTCCTGAACAAAAAATTACAGCTCAAGGAGGTATTGGTACAGTAGGAGAACAAAGGTTTTTAATGAATCATTATGAATTGGATAGCACGGGATGGGGAACGCCATTTTTACTAGTGCCGGAAGCTACCACTATTGATGATGAAACTTTGGACTTATTAGTTAATGCAGGAGAAGACGATCTTTTTGTAAGTGATTCATCTCCCTTAGGTGTAAAGTATAATAATATAAAAGGTAATAGTGCAGATAAATTAAGATTGGATAGAATTGAAAAAGGTAAACCTGGAAGCCCTTGCTTTAAAAAACACTGTGCTTTAAATACTGAGTTTGAAGGAGAATCATTGTGTACAGCGTCAAGAACTTATCAAAAGAAAAAAATAACAGAATTAGACAGTCAAAAAACAAATTTGACCGCCGATTTATACCAAACTAAGTTTGATGCAATTACCATTAAAGAGTGTATTTGTGATGGTTTAGCAGTTTCTCTTTTACGAAAAATGGATGAAATGGAGAAAAGTAATAATCCCGTAGTTTCCATTTGCCCAGGACCTAACTTAGCATATTATAACCGAACATTCTCATTAAAAGAAATGGTAGGGCATATTTATGGTAGGTTCAACATTGTTAAGTTAAACCGTCCTAATATGTTTTTGAAGGAATTAGGGTTATATGTAGATCATTTTAAAGGTGAGATAAATGAGTTTCACGAAGAGTTTAATAAACGAAAAGAGCGGGAATTGAAAAAATTCAAAAATAATTTATTAGCAGGAATTCAATACTATGAGTCGATAGCAAGTATTTTGCCTAAATATGATGTAGACAGTAGTTCTGTATTCATGCAGTCACTCAATGCTTATAAAGGAACTGTGTTGGCTTTAGAAGTGTAAGAAGAGGAAACTTAACTTCGTAGGAGATTCTCTTCCTGAGTTTTTTTAGAAAAATATTCTTAATACTTTTTCTATCTTTACGAAGATGGAGAGTAATCAAATATATACAGCTCGTAGAGATTGGGTGTTTTTATTATTGGCAGGTTTGTTTTTAGGTTCTCTGACTATGCTTAATGTTTTAGGAATTACTAAGTTTGTGGATTTTTCTTTTGAATTTGGAAGTCTTCAAATTCCTTTTAAGTTTTCGATAGGAGTATTACCTTATCCTATTACATTTTTGTGTACAGACTTGATTTCTGAGCTGTATGGTGAGAAGAAGGCCAATCAAGTAGTTTGGGTTGGCTTGCTGTTAAACCTTTGGGTACTGTTTGTTATTTGGCTTGGCGATTTACTGCCTAGTCCAGCGGGGCAGGAATACGCCGTTTTTGAGGGAATTAAAAATTCAGCTTACGCCTGTACAATAGGCTCTATGCTTGCATATCTATTGGCACAGTTTATAGATGTTCGTTTGTTTCATTTTATAAAAAAGAAAACAAAAGGGAAACGACTTTGGTTACGGAATAACGGTTCGACAATGATAAGCCAATTGGTAGATACGGTAGCAGTTGTCTTAGTTGTTTATATCCAATCCCCAAGCGTAATCCCTGTTGCTATAGGACAGGGTACAGGGGAAGCAGTGTTGGTTCTTATTGTGTCTATGTACGTATTTAAATTTTTCTTTGCCTTATTAGATACATTTCCATTTTATTTTTTAACTCATCGGTTAAGGAGATATTTAAACTTAGAAATATGAAGCAGTATGTTTTATATGTGAAGTCTTATATAGTAGATAATTTTAATTTGAAGTTATATGCCTCTACTACTTTGCTTTTGGTCGTATGCTTGGTAGCAAATTATAGTGTAGAGTTTGAAGACACAGTAATGGATACTTATTACGGTTCTGAAATTCAAAAAATATATTACCTACTTTTTCAAGGGATCCCATATTATGTGGTCTGTTTGTTTATTTATCTTTTTACAGATAATAAATCATTTGTCAAAAATTCTAAATTTTGGTTGTATAGCCTGTTTGGGCTTTCTGTATTAAGTTTTGATCGTTCTTTTTATTACCATCACAATTTTAATGATTTACATTATTTCACGATAAAATTAATTGGTAGTAGCCGAGAAATGCTCACGATGTTTTTACCGCTTTTATTTTTTTATCTTTTTTATGATAGAAGAAAAATCACTCATTTTTATGGTTTAAGACTTAAAGGTGTTGATTTCCGTCCTTATGTATGGATGTTGGCAGGAATGTCGATTTTAGTAGTTCTAGCTTCTTTTAATCAAAGTTTTTTGGATCACTATCCAGTTTATAAAACTAGGTTAGGAGAGGCTTATGCAAGAGTCCATGAGATTTCTAAATACATTCCATTTGTAAGTTTTGAACTAGCTTATGGGCTTTCTTTTACGATGATTGAATTATTGTTTAGAGGGTTCTTGGTGATTGGTTTAGCACGATTTTTGGGAGATGATGTTATTTTACCTATGGCAGTAACGTATTGTGTCCTCCATTTTGGCAAGCCAGCAGGAGAGGCGATAAGCTCTATTTTTGGAGCTTATATATTAGGGATATTGGCATTAAGAACCAAAAATATTTGGGGAGGTGTTTTTATCCATGCAGGTATTGCAGTCTCTATGGATGTGTTTGCTTATCTTCAAAAATGAGCTTTGTGTGAAAAACATGAACAACAAACTTGTTACATCATTATTGATTTACTATCTTCGAGGCGATGGAAAATTTTGTTGTATCGGCTAGGAAATATCGGCCTCAAGGATTTGAGGAAGTAGTAGGTCAAGACCATATTACGACAACATTAGAGAATGCTATTAAAAATGAACATTTAGCACAAGCTTTTTTGTTTTGCGGACCTCGTGGAGTAGGTAAAACGACCTGTGCAAGAATTTTAGCCAAAGAGATTAATGGCTTTGGTGATGATGTAGATACTAGTTTAAATATTTATGAACTTGATGCAGCGTCTAATAATTCGGTAGACGATATCAGAAGCCTTGTAGACCAAGTTCGTTACCCGCCTCAGCACGGGAAGAAAAAAGTCTATATCATAGATGAGGTTCACATGCTTTCAAATGCAGCATTTAATGCATTTTTGAAAACATTGGAAGAGCCACCACCTTATGCTATATTCATCTTGGCGACAACCGAGAAGCACAAGATTATTCCTACAATTTTGTCTAGGTGTCAGATATTTGATTTTAATAGAATACAATTATCAGATATTACAAATCACCTAAAGAAGATTGCTGAAAAAGAAAATATAGAAGTTGAAGACGAAGCTTTACACTTGATTGCTCAAAAAGCAGACGGTGGATTGCGTGATGCTTTGTCTATTTTTGATTTAGTAGTGACATTTTCTTCGGGTAACAAAGTCACGTATAAAGACACAATTAAGAATTTACATGTTCTTGATTATGATTATTATTTTAAGGTAACAGATGCCTGTTTATCGGGTAATCATGCGGAAGCATTAATGATTTTTAATCAAATCCTAAAAGAAGGATTTGACGGACATAACTTTATCACTGGTTTCTCTGCACACTTGAGAGATTTATTAGTGTGTAGAGATATAGCCACAATTGAGCTATTAGAAGTATCGGATGATGTGAAAGAACGGTATAAAGAACAAGCTCAAAAAACTTCTCTATCATTTTTATTATCAGCATTAAGCTTAGCATCAAAATGCGATCAGACGTACAAAACGAATAAAAATCAACGCTTACATGTAGAGCTGGTTCTGATGAAAATGGCTCACCTTAATGAAGCTATTCAACTTGCTGATGAGATAAAAAAAAAAGATTAGCGGCTAATCAGAAAAAAAAAACAGTTCTTAAACAACAAAAACCTAGCTCGCAAGGGAAGCTTGAAACAACTGCTTCTGGCAGACCTTTGGCAGAGTTGAGACCCCAACCAACAATTAGGATTACGGATAAGGATAAGTTTGACCCTGTAAAGCAAAAAGAACTTCGTGACAAAGAAAAAGGGTTAAAAGTTGTTACAGAAGAGAAGATATTTACTTCGTCAGCTATTCATGACGCATGGAATGAATTTGTCCGCAATGGTAAAGGAAACAGCCGTATAGAGTTACTATTTAACAAAAGAGCAATTATAGTTGACAAAGCCGTAATTACTGTTGAGTTTGATAGTGAGATTCAGCTAGAGCAACTGAACGACATCAAAGAAGACCTGATGTACTTCATCAGGTCTAAGGTAGAGAATAAGACCATTGTATTAAACGCTAAGTTGAAACATCAGGAAGAAAAAGCATTGATGTACACATCAAAAGAAAGATATGAAGCGTTAAAAGAAAAATATCCGTTGATAGAAGAGCTGAAAAAGGACTTGGGACTAGATTTTGAGTTTTAATGCACTCAAATGGTTAAAAGTAAATTAGTATGATGAAAATAATTGAAAATCAACAAAAACTAAAAGGCTATAAGTTTATAGATCTTTTTGCTGGAATTGGCGGTTTTCATTATGCTTTGAAATCATTCGGAGCAGAATGTGTTTTTGCGTCTGAAATAGATGAAAAAGCTCAAAACACATATTATTTAAATCACGACATTATCCCTAATGGTGATATAATACAAATAGATGAAAAAGACATTCCTACACATGATATTCTGTGTGGCGGATTTCCTTGTCAAGCTTTTTCAATTTCAGGCAAACAAAAAGGATTTGAAGACACAAGAGGGACTCTATTTTTTGATATTGCAAGAATTGTAGCTTTTCATAAACCAAAAATTTTATTCTTAGAAAATGTAAAAAACTTCACTAAGCACGATAATGGGAAAACTTTAAAAACAGTAGTAGATACACTTACAGAACTTGATTATACTGTTCAATACAAAGTGTTAAATACGAGTAATTTCGGACTACCTCAAAATAGAGAAAGGGTTTATATTATTGCTTTTAGCAATAGCTATACTATTAAAACAATCCATTTTCCTTCTCCAAATATAATATCTAAACTAGAAGACATACTTGAAGAAAATCCTATAAATGGAAAAGTCATTGACAGAAAAGATATCTCCTTCTATAAAAAATTTAACCCTACACAAAATATCTTTGGTAACATTGACCTCCCGAACAAACCAATTCAAATTGGAAAAGTAAATAAAGGTGGGCAAGGTGAACGAATTTACCATCCATTAGGACACGCTATTACACTTTCTGCTTATGGAGGTGGTGTTGGCTCAAAAACTGGACTTTACAAAATAAATAAGAAAATAAGAAAGCTTTCTCCTCGAGAGTGTGCAAGAATCCAGGGATTTCCTGAAGAATTCATAATACCTGAAAGCATTTCTGAAGCACAGAAACAGTTTGGTAACAGCGTATCTATAAATGTTTTACAGCATATTACTCAAGAGATAATTAAAACTATTCAACTAAATGAACAACGAACAGAAAAAAGGGTCTCAAACAGCGAAAGATGGATTTCAGAACGAGAAAGATATAGTTGCCAAGTTCAACAATTGGGGAAAAGATAAAGATGCTCAATCGTGGTTGAAAATAATGGAATATATTTTAACTGAAATTGAATATATTAAGGCAGTTGTATTATCTGGATATAAAACAGATGTTCAAGTTCAAATTACGATAAAACTAAAACAAGCAATAGACGTTGAAAATCTTCAAGTAAAATTGGTTAGTAACCTTAAAGGGTTTAACCAAATTGATAAACGTTGGGTTGATAAATATGTTGAAATGTGGTCTATTCCATTAGACATTACAAAACTTCTAAAAAAATACACAGGAGAATTAAGCCCTACTATTAAAACACCAAAAGACCCAAGAAGAACATTTGTTAACGAGTTCAGTAAAAAGGATCAAACCATTCTGCTAGATTGGTTAAAGAAAAACAAAACTTTGATAGTTACTGACATTATTAAAGGCAGAGGAAATTTTTCTGCTGAATGGATGTTAGTTGCTCAAAAAACAGAGGAAGATGCACGATGGGTTTTGAACCCCGTAAATGTGGTTCTTAATCATTTTGGAAACGGTGAAATACTAGTTACTAAACAAGGGAATATTAAAATTGGAAAGATCACTATGCAAAGAAAAGGGGGCGATGGCGGCAGAAAAATAGCTCAAATGCTTCAGTTTAAAATAAATCCCGCTGAACTATTTGATGTTTAATGTATATATGTGATTTTGTCAGTAGTTTCACTAAACATGGTAAGTAGGTTCGTTAGTAGACGGGCATGGTAGTAACGGCATCTTTTTTTGTGTCATATTGAGCTTGTCGAAATATTGAACAAAAATAACAAAAAAGATATAGCGGATAACCCAATCGAAGGGAGACCCCAAGATATTAAAAAATAAATAATAGTATGAGAAATATAGTTGTAGGATTGTTGTTGGTATTGTCGGGTGTGGCAATGACTCAGACGGAAAGTTTTGTAGATAAAAATGGTTATAGTTATTCAACGGTGAAGAACGATGCTTTTAATACAAGAATTTATACTTTAAAAAATGGTTTGACAGTGTATTTGTCGGATTATAAGGCTACACCTCGTGTGCAAACTTATATTGCTGTAAAAGCGGGAAGCAAAAATGACCCAGCTACGCATACAGGTTTGGCTCATTATCTTGAGCATATTATGTTTAAGGGGACTAGTAAGATTGGAACTCGTGATTGGGGCTCTGAAGAAGTGGTGTTAAAAGAAATTGAGCGTTTGTACAATGTGTATGGGGCTACTAGAGATACGGCTGAACGCAGTGCAATTTATCATCAGATAGACAGTGTCTCTGGTGTGGCAGCTACGTACGCTATTGCTAATGAGTATGACAAGCTTCTATCTAATATTGGTGCACAGGGGACTAATGCTTATACTTGGGTAGAGCAGACAGTTTATGTAAATGAAATCCCATCTAATTCGATACAAAAATGGATTGAGATAGAGTCAGAGCGTTTTAGTGAAGTTGTACCAAGGCTTTTTCATACCGAGCTAGAAGCAGTGTATGAAGAGAAAAACCGTGGATTGGACAGTGATGGTCGCAAAGCTTGGGCTACAATGATGGGAGCTTTGTTTCAAAAACATCAGTATGGTACGCAAACAACAATTGGAACAATAGAACATCTCAAGAGTCCTTCAATTACAGAGATTAAAAAATATTTTGATACTTATTATTGCCCTAATAATGTGGCGATTTGTATGAGTGGAGATATTGATGTAGAGCAAACGATACAATGGATTAATCAGTATTTTGGTACTTGGAAAAAGGCAGATATTCCCAAGTATATTCCTGCTAAAGAAGTTAAAATAAAATCAGTGATAGAAAAAACTGTATATGGACCAGAGGCAGAAGAGGTTTCTATCGGCTTTAGGTTTCCTGGAGTTTCGGATAAGGAGTCGCTGATGATGGAGTTCTTGAGCATGGTTTTGTCTAATAGCCAAGCGGGTTTGATTGATTTGAATCTTAATCAGGCACAAAAGATACAGGGTGGTTATTCCTATCCGTTAAGAATGAAGGATTATTCGGTGCATATACTAAGCGGAAGACCTAAAGAGGGACAATCTCTTGAAGAAGTAAGAGACTTACTATTGGATCAATTGGACAAGGTGAGGAAAGGGGAAATTGATGATTGGTTACTAGAGGCAATTATCAATGATTATAAGCTGAGTAAAACAATAGAGTCAGAGAGGAATAAATCACGGGCAGATCATTTTGTGTCGTCTTTTATATTAGGAATGCCTTGGGAGGATTATATTGGTGAGACCAAAAAGCTAGAAAAAATCACTAAAAAGGATTTACAGAAATTTGTAAAACGATGCTATAAAGATAATTATATAGTGGTGTACAAACGAACAGGAAAGGATAAAGTATTAAAAGTTCAGAAACCTAAAATAACACCTGTTTTGGTTAATAGAGATGAACATTCTGTCTTTTATAATGAATTGTTTAAATCAAAAACTCCTTCATTATCTCCAGTGTTTATAGATTATGATAAAGATATAATTAAAGGTAATGCTGGAAATACTCCTATTTTGTACAAACAGAATGTTGAAAATGACTTGTTTCAGTTGTATTACGTGTTTGATATAGGTAGTAGGCATGATAAAAAATTAGCTTTGGCTATTAGTTACCTTAAGTATTTGGGTACAGATCAATATACCGCCGAAGAGTTACAAAAAGAGTTTTACAAATTGGGCTGTTCATATTCTGTAAGTGCTAGTGAAGATCAAATATACGTGTCGTTAAATGGGTTAAATGAAAATTTAGAAAAAGCCTTACCTTTATTCGAATCCATTTTTAAAAATGTAAAGAAAGACCAAGAAGCTTATGATAATTTGGTGTCCAAAATAATAAAAGGACGTACTGATTCTAAATTATCTAAAAAAGTAATTTTAACCAAGGCGATGTTAGCTTACGCTAAATATGGTAAAAACTCGCCATTTATAGATAGACTATCGGAAGGAGAGCTAAAAAATATTTCACCAAGTGATTTGGTACAGATGGTAAAAGATTTATTTTCGTTCAAACATAAAGCTTTGTATTATGGACCTTTGAGTTTGCCATCATTAAGCACCTTACTAAAAGAACAACATGGAAGTCATCGTTTTGTGTCTGTACCAAAGCTGAATCAATATGAGGAACAGTTAATAAATACCAATTCAGTTTTATTTGTAGAGTATGACATGGTACAAGCCGAAGTGATGCTAATCTCACAATCTGTGAAGTATGACAACAAGGTGTTACCAGAAGCAATAGTATTTAATGAATACTTTGGAGGCAATATGGGTTCTATTGTATTTCAAGAGTTAAGAGAATCCAAAGCTTTAGCATATTCTGTAAAGTCATACTACAAAACAGCCAATCGACCATATAAGCATAATTATATTATATCATACATTGGTACTCAGTCAGATAAAATTCATGAAGCAATTGAAGGAATGCAAATATTATTAGATTCTATGCCTTTATCTCAAGCCACATTTGATAATGCCTTACAATCTCTCAAAGCATCTTACGAAACTAGTAGAGTAATTAAATCTGGGGTATTATTTAATTATCTTAAAGCTCAAAAGATGAATCAAAAAATAGATATTCGTAAAGACATTTATAATTATCTTCAAAAAACATCATTACAAGAAGTTCAATCATTCTATCAAACTATGTATAAAAACAAACCTTATACAATGCTTGTAATAGGATCTAAAGATAAGATAGACTTGAAAGAATTAGAGCGTTATGGTAAAGTAACAGAACTAAGTTTGGAGCAAGTGTTTGGCTATTAAGATAACTAAGATGATGATAAGAAGACCAAGAAGAAATCGAAAATCAGTAGCTATACGAGGGATGGTAGAAGAAACCGTACTGACTAAAAATAACTTATTATTTCCATTATTTGTACTAGAAGGTAATAATATAAAAGAAACAGTAACTTCAATGCCTGGCATTTATCGTTATAGCCAAGATTTGTTATTAAAAGAAATAGAAGAATGTATCAACTTAGGGCTTAGTTCATTTGTTGTCTTCCCTTGCTTACCAGATGACAAAAAAGATAAATACGCAACAGAAAGTGCCAATAAAGAAGGTTTATATATCAAAACCTTAGAAAAAATCAAACAAGAATTTCCTCAAATTGCTTTGATGACCGATGTAGCGATGGATCCATATAGTTCAGACGGACATGATGGCTTAGTAAAAAACGGTCAAATTTTAAATGATGAAACTTTACCCATTTTAGCCAAAATGGCAGTAGCTCAAGCGGAAGCAGGAGCGGATATTATTGGTCCATCAGACATGATGGACGGTAGAGTAGAGGCGATTCGCACAGCCTTAGACAAAAATGGATACACCGACACCTCTATCATGGCATACACTGCTAAATATGCAAGTGCTTACTATGGTCCATTTAGAGATGCCTTAGCTTCCGCACCAAAATTTGGAGATAAAAAAACATATCAAATGAGTGCTTCTAATACCTCAGAAGCATTAATAGAAGCAACCTTAGACATAAAAGAAGGAGCCGACTTTTTGATGGTGAAGCCTGCTTTGGCTTATTTAGACATTATTAAACTACTTAGTGATAACTACGATGTACCTATTACGGCGTATAATGTGAGTGGAGAATATGCAATGGTAAAAGCCGCCGCACAAAAAGGTTGGATAGACGGAGAACAGGTAATGATGGAAACACTACTAAGTATGCGTCGTGCCGGTGCTAATGTTATTTTAACTTATTTTGCCAAAGAAGCCACTAAATTCTTATAATTTCTGTAAAATATCCCAAGTAATAATCCCAAGTGACACTGACACATTAAAAGAGTGTTTAGTACCATACTGAGGGATTTCGATAGCCGTATCGCTCAACTCAAGTGCTTCTTGACTTACACCATTCACCTCATTACCAAAAATTATAGCCAACTTTGAACCAATTTTAGGCTGATACTCATTTAGCATTACACTTTTGTTAGTTTGCTCGGCAACCAAGATTTTATACCCCACTGATTTTAGATTTTTAAGTACCTCACTAATATTATTTTGAGGTTCCCAATCTACACTATTTTGAGCCCCTAAGGCAGTTTTGTTAATATCACGATGAGGAGGAGTACCTGTAATGCCACACAAATAAATTTTCTCTAAAGCCAACGCATCCGCAGTACGAAAAGCCGACCCCACGTTGTTGAGACTACGTACACTATCCAATACAATTACGATAGGATTTTTCTTTAAAGCCTTAAAATCACTCTCGTTTAACCTATTAAGCTCTTGAAGTTGTAACTGTTTCATAACTATATTTTATTTAGGACTTCCCCCTCGGCGACAAGCTACTATATATTACTCAACCTTAGTAATGCCTCGTGGTCGGTCTTTTTGTTCCCAATCTTTTTTATTTTTATGATTTTGTCATCTTAAACTCATCAAAGCACAAAAATCATAAAAATAAAAAAGGATTTTCACGTCAATCCCTAAGTCGATTAACAAGATATACAAATAACTATGCCTCCTCCTCGTCGTCTTGCTGTGACTTGATATACTTATCAATAAAAGGTTTTTTATAAATATTCCTTTTCCCAGAATCAAAAGTAAGTAACAAAGAAGGAAGGAGAATTAAATTAGTAACCATTGCAAAAAGCAAAGTAGTAGAAGTCAAAAGACCAAGCATTTTAGTCCCTTCAAAAGTAGAACCCACAAAAATAATAAACCCAAAAAACAATACAATAGAAGTATAAATCATACTTGCTCCCGTTTCGTACACACTAGCAGAAACAGCTTTTTGTACACTAAAGCCATTAGAAAATAATTCTTGCCTAAACTTTGCCAAAAAGTGTATGGAGTCATCTATTGAAATCCCAAAAGCGATACTAAATATCAAAGCCGTACTAGGCTTTAGTGGAATACCCAAATACCCCATTAACGCACCCGTAATAGCCAAAGGAATAAGATTTGGAACAATAGAAATAAGCACCATTCGACCATTTCTAAACA
Organism: uncultured Cytophagales bacterium; assembly: GCA_964511645.1. Lineage (GTDB taxonomy): Bacteria > Bacteroidota > Bacteroidia > Cytophagales > JAAEPT01 > CAZEGV01. The sequence goes on along the minus strand of CAZEGV010000031.1, from coordinate 3,517 downwards.
AAACCCCCATAATCATAGCAATCATTATGATAGCATAAATCAAACTTTGCCTCAAATTTTTGATAAGATATGTATTCCCTTTTATAAACAATAATGTAGTCCCTGTAAAGCGATAAGGTGCTTCGTTATAATCAGTATAAGCTGTATAAGGTTTTTCTACTTCAAATATAGAGTCAGCCTTAGGGATAAGCACTTGATTGATAAGAGAATCCATTCTTACAGAGCCAATATCGGCTATTTTTACAGATAATCGTATTAACCCCGTGCTATCAATTAGTCTAGAATCTTCAAATGATAGCATTTTTGTTTTATCCTCATTTAATTTTTTACTCTTTTTAATAAATCGGGCTAATTTCCCTTTCCCATTATTAGTCGGTAAGTCATAAAACGCCTCACCATCTCCCCAAAGCGATTGATTAGCAGCCTTTACACCAACTAAAATAGAAGTTGGGATAGCACAAGATTCTTGTTGAGCAATAAACTCGCTAAACTCATTAATCTTACGTAACCATTTTAGATTTTTATATGCTTTTTTGTCTTTTGTATTGATGATAATTTCTAAAGGCATCACTCCTGCAAATTGTTTTTCAAAAAACCGTAAATCTTTTTTGATTTGGCTTGTCTCAGGAATATCATCCACCATATAAGAAACCGCATGAACCTTAAAAGAACCCCAAATAGAAACCGATACTATAACGATAGTGGAAAGATAAATAATCTTACGATGGTTAAGAACGATGTTATTAAGCCACGACAGTATTTTTTGAACACCTTGAAACTCAAGATGTTTTAAATGTCTCTTTCTAGGCTCAGGGAGGTAAGAAAAAACAATTGGAATAAGAATGATGCTAATAAAAAAGGTAGAGATTACATTAATTCCTGCAACAATTCCAAACTCTTTAAGTATAGTAATATCAGCACTAACAAGTACTAAGAATCCTACCGCTGTAGTACAATTTGTAATTAAAGTAACAATCCCAATTTTTCTCACAACCCTGCTTAAGGCTTTTATTTTATTTTGGTGTATAGCAAACTCTTGGTGGTATTTGTTAAGCAAGTAAATACAGTTAGGAATCCCAATGACTACAATAATTGGTGGGATTAAGCCTGTAAGTAATGAGATGTCATAGCCAAATAACACAAGAGTACCCATAGTCCAGATAACGGCAACCCCGATTACAATAATAGGGAAGATAACAGCAGAGAGTGAACGAAAGAAGATGAAAAGAATAATCGCCGTTACAATTAAGGAGGCAATCAAAAACATATTAAGTTCCTTCTTTACTTTTCCTGCAAGTATTGTACGGACATAAGGCAAACCTGCATAATGAGCTTCTTTAATTCCTGTTTGATTTAAAAATACATTAACATGACGTTCTATCTGTTGTACCATTTTTTGGCGATGACTAGAATTCATGTATGATGGAATAAGTGGAACCATCATCATTGTAGCACCAGTAGTATCATTAAAGATTACGTGCTTAAAAGCACCTAATCTTTTTATTAACATTAATTTTTCTTGATGAATGTTTTGAGTAGAATCTGAAATTTCAGCTAACCAAAAACTATTTTCATAAACCGTAGTAACATCAAATGATCTTCCAGAAGCCTTTCCCTTTCCCTTAAGATAGGGTAAAGTAGGTAAGGCAACTACCCCCGATTTTTCAACACCTTCTATTTTGTTAATACTGTCGCATAAAACTTTATACGCAGTAAAACTAGATAAGTCATAAATACTGCTATCCTGAAACCCAATGACCATTACATTAGCATCTGACCCAAAAGTTTTTTTGAATGCTGTAAAATACTGCATCTCTTGGTGAGACTTAGGGATTAATTCGGCAAATTTAAAAGCCATTTTAACCTTAGAGCCGAGTATTCCCATCACTACAGTAATAAAACCGATAATAATAAGAAGCGGTAAACGAGCCTTTAATATGAAGTGTGCAATTTTAGTCCACATATAAGTCGCGAATATAAAAAGAAATAAAGTGGGATGCTTGCCTAATGAATATTTTTTAAGTCATACATCTTACATTTTTTCTGTTTTGTTTTTTGAGAATAAAAAAAGAATATTTTAGGTATCGTTTTTGTATTCTTAATCTGTAAAATGTATCTTTTGGCTTGAAACGAAAAAAAAATGAAAAAAATATTATTATTACTGACTTTAATTTACTCTGTTTCACTACTTCAAGCACAAGACGAGGGCTATTTATTAACTAACCCTCGTGTTCAGTTTGAATGCACCGAAGCAGTAGACTCACTCTATAATTTTAATTTTGTAGTAGCTGAAAAACAATTTACTTGGCTAAAACAACAATACCCAGACCATCCTTTAGGTTATTTTTTATTAGCCTTAAGCGAATATTGGAAAATCCTCCCTGATGAGGACGTAAAGACTTATGATAAGAATTTCTTCAACTATTTAGACATTGCCATAGATAAAGCCAAGGTGATGTACAAAGCGGATAAGAAAAATTTAGAAGCGACTTTCTTCTTGGCAGCATCTTATGGGTTTAAGGCTAGACGGATGGCAGATAATAATAACTATGGTAGAGCGGGAGTAGCTTCAAAGGCTTGCCTCAATTACCTTAATGAGCAAAGAGAACAGCACCAAAGTTATGGTGCAGAGTTCTTGTTTGGAGATGCTCTGTATGATTATTTTCGTGATTGGCTTCCTAAGCATAAAAAAACATTAAAACCAGTTGTTATGTTTTTCCCGAAAGGAGACAAAGAGAGAGGGATAAGGAACCTAGAAAAAGTATCTAAAGAAGCCTTTTATACCCGAATAGAAGCGATGAAGTTTTTAGTAGATATTTATAGTTCTTATGAGAAAAAAGAAGATAGAGATTATACCAAGGCAATTACTATTGCTAAATTCTTACATGAGACCTACCCTAATAACGCTTACTTTGCTGTGAATTATGCCCAGCTTAACTATATGCTCAATAAATTTGAAAAAGCAGAAAGTATTTCGTTAGAAATAATGGAAAAAGTAGGAAACAAAAAAATGGGGTACACAGGAGAAAGTGGACGTATCTCTTCGTTTTTTATAGCAGACATTTACAGAAGAAGAGCAAAGATTGATTTGTCAGAGCTGTATTACAAAAAAGTGATTGCTTACTCGTATCACCTCAAGAAAGAGGACAAAGGTTATTTTCACTCATCATTGTATTATATGGCAAAATATGCTGAAGAGCGAAATGATATTGGAGAAGCACGCTTTTTGTTTGATGAACTAATGAAGTTCAAAAGCCGAAAAAGTAAACAATGGAAATACGCCAAGAAGTATTATAAAACAAACAGAAAAACAAAAAAGATAAGACCTGTTTGGTATACTTATAAGTAGTAAAAAAGTAATTAGCGACAAGTGAAGAGTTAAAAAAATAAGTGCTACAATTAATTAGGTAAGTCCCTTCCCAAGGAGAAGATACCGACAGGCGGAAGGGGTATTTTAAATAGTAACATATCTGTCCGAAAGTTTTTGAAAATCATTCTCATTTACATGTAACAGTCA